>JAYNFX010000001.1:0-72062 GCA_038106885.1 Flavobacteriaceae bacterium
GATATAAAAGATAATACTATTGAACGTAATTTTTTAGCTCTTGTTAATTTAGTTTCTAATTTTTTTAAAAAATTATCGTCTGAGAATTCTTTTGAAAATTTAACACACCTAACAAGCCTTGGCTTGTACTTCTTAACAAGATTGTGGCTAGTAGTCAAAATTTTTGATTCAATTAGTGGATTTATTATTGAAAAAACATTTTTTTTATTCAAAATAGATTGAATTTCTTCAACTCTCAGAACTGACTGTTGTTTAAGCGCTTCAATAACTAAATACTCATCATCACTAAGATTATTTGACTCAATATCAAGATCTGGATTTTGAGAAATTAAAGTTTCGCTTTTTAACAAAAATGCGTTAGGAATAGACGCAGACATTACATCTCCAATATTACACATGTAATATTCAGATATCCAGGACCATAGTCTAAACTGATTTAATGTCACAATAGGTTTAGAATCCAAAATCGAATGAATTGACTTACAATCATAAGAAGTTGGTGCTTTGTTATGTAATTTATACACTATTCCAGTATAAATTTTATTTTTACCAAAAGGAACACAAACTCTTACTCCAGGCTGAATAAATTTTGATTCCGCTTCAGTAATAGCATATGTGAAATTACGCTCTAGTGGTAAGGGTAGAATAACATCAACAAAATATTTATGATAAACTAACATAGATCTTTCAACTTTTGCAAAGAAGTATTAAGCTCAAAACCAAGTATTAAAATAATAGCATTTAACCATAAATAAAACATCAATACTACTAACGCTCCAATTGACCCATATAGCTGATTGTAAGAGGAAAAATTATCAATATAAACACTAAATAAGAAAGAATTTAAAATAACCAGAATCATAGTTAACAATGCTCCTATTGAATAAAAACTACTTCTTTCTAATTTTGAATTACCAAAAAAATATAAAACAGAAATTCCAATGTAAATCATTAATGAGAAAAATAGAAATTTAAGAATATTTAACCACACTAATTCAGATGAGGAATCTAAAAAATCTAAATTTTCATAAATTGGATGAACTACATATATTTCTATGAATCCTAAACCAGCAATAGTTAAAATTAAAATTACAACCAACAAAAGTGAAACTCCAATTGCATGAATGTATTGATTTATGAAATTTCGATTTAATTGTTGATGATATGAATTCTGAAAACCTGAAAAAATTGCATTAACACCGTTTGCCATCAAAAACATTGATACAATAAAAACAGACGATAAAAGCCCACCTGTGCTCTGATTATTGATGTTATCAAATATATTTTTATTAAAAAAATCAGATGTAGTTGGTGGTAATGTTGTAATTAAAACGCTCAGAAAATCATTTTGAAAACCATCAATTGGTATGTAAGGGATCAGTATTAGAATGAATAACAAAAATGGGAAGATTGCCATAAAAAAACTAAAAGCAATAGCGCTGGCTCGAATAGTAAGAGCGCCGTGAATAATACCCAAAATATACATTTCAAGTAAATCATAAAGTGAAAGCCCAGTTAATCCTGGGAGCTTAATAGACTTGATAAAATTTATGATCCATCGCAAAAGAGGAAACTTTTCAAATATATTTTTTACCGATTTATTCATTAAAAGGCCTTCAAGCTTAGGTCTAAATTGTAAACTGAATGAGTTAATGCACCAGAAGATATATAATCGACTCCACACTCTGCATAATGACGTAACATAACCTCATTAATTCCACCTGAGGATTCAGTTTCACAACGTCCTGCAATGAAATCAACTGCTTTTTTAGTTTCATTTACACCAAAATTATCAATCAAAATCCTATTTGCTCCTCCATGTTGTATAATTTCATCTATTTCATCCATATCACGAGCTTCTACAATAATTTTTAAATTTAAATTATTATGCTCTAAATATTGAACAGTTTGGTTCAAAGCTTGAGTAATCCCCCCAGCAAAATCAATATGATTATCTTTCAGCATAATCATATCATACAGACCAAATCTATGATTAACACCTCCTCCAATTGAAACCGCCCATTTTTCTAATGCACGTATCCCTGGAGTTGTTTTTCGTGTATCAAGAATTTTAGTGTTTGTTCCTTTCAATAAATTAACAAATTCGGAAGTTTTTGTAGAAATAGCACTCATTCGCTGCATAGCATTTAAAACTAACCTCTCAGATTTCAAAATTGATTGCTGAGATCCCATGACTTCAAAAGCAATATCTCCAAATTTAACAATAGATCCATCATTAATTTTAATTTTCACATGAAGTTTAGGGTCAACGTACTTAAATACTTTCAAAGCAAACTCCACTCCGGAAAGCACTCCTTTATCTTTAACAATTAAATGAGCTTTTCCAAAAGTTCCATTTGGAATACATGCCAATGAACTGTGATCGCCTTGCCCAACATCTTCTCTAATAGCATTAGCAATAATAATATCAATCTCTTTCTGAAAATCAAACGAATTAATCATTAATGTATAGTTTTAAAGCTAAATTAATGATTTGAAGTATTAAAATACAAAATTGACATCTATTTTATTTTTAACTTTGATTTATGAAAATTAAACTATTGGTAGTTGGAAAAACAGACAATATTATGTTGTTGGAATTAATTGAAACTTTTCAAAAAAGAATTAATAGATATTTAAATTTTTCAATTGAAATTATACCCGATTCCAAACAAAGAAAAAAACTTAGTAAAGAAAAACAAAAAAGCAAAGAAGGTGAATTAATCATTAATAAATTGATGGCAAATGACAGAATGTTTTTATTTGATGAGAATGGAAAATCATTTAGTTCAGTTGATTTTTCAAATTTGATTCAAAAACAAATGAATTCGGGAATTAAGCAAATTGTTATGGTAATTGGAGGTCCTTATGGTTTTTCTAAAAGTGTATATGAAAAAGCTTATTCAAAAATTTCTCTTTCAAAAATGACATTCACTCATCAGATGGTAAGATTAATTGCGGTTGAACAAATTTATAGAGGTTTGACAATTTTAAAAAATGAACCTTATCATCACCAATAAATTATGATTAAAATTGTATTTGCAACAAATAACAAAAATAAAATAAAAGAAGTTCAAAAATTACTTCCTACTAATATTGAACTCATAGGTCTTAAGGATATTGGATGTGAAGATGATATCCCCGAAACACAACACACAATTAAGGGAAATTCAATACAGAAAGTTAATTACATTAATTCAAAATATAATTTAGATTGCTTTGCTGATGATACTGGACTAGAAATTAGTGCTTTAAATGGTGATCCTGGAGTTTTTTCAGCTAGATATGCAGGATCAGAAAGAAATTCAAAAAAAAATATTGAAAAAGTATTAAAGAATTTAAATAATATTAAAAATCGAAATGCACGTTTTAAAACTGTAATAGCACTTAGTTACAAAGGAGAAATTTTAACTTTTGAAGGGGTTTGTGAAGGAGTTATTAGTAATGAAATTCAAGGAGATGGCGGATTTGGTTATGATCCAATTTTTAAACCAAAAGGAATAAACAAAACCTTTGCAGAATTATCATTTGACGAAAAAAATAAAATTAGTCACAGAGCAATAGCAATAAAAAAATTAATTGATTATTTTAATAAATTAAAATCTTAATTAGTGTACATTTGCGGCAAATCCTCAGGGTGAGGATGTGTTATAAGAAGTTCAAAATTGTAAAGTAAGCTTCTGAGGTAACACCACTAACGCTTAGAAAACAACAATGAACACATTCCTAAATTTAGGAATTGAAAAGCATCTTCTTAATGCAATCAATGACCTAGGATTTGAAACTCCAAGTGAAATCCAACAAAAAACAATTCCAAAGTTATTATCAACGGAGTGTGATCTTGTTGCATTGGCTCAAACTGGTACTGGAAAAACAGCTGCATTTGGATTCCCAATGCTTCAAAAAATTGATATCAAAAGCCGGACTACTCAAGGATTAATTTTATCTCCTACAAGAGAACTCTGTATACAAATTACAAATGAATTAAAGCTTTATGGTAAATATTGTAATGGTCTAAATGTAACTGCTATATATGGAGGTGCAAGTATTACGGATCAAGCTAAAAATATAAAACGTGGTTCACAAATAATTGTAGCTACTCCAGGAAGAATGAAAGATATGATTAGTAGGCGATTAGTTGATATTTCAAAAATTGATTATGCTGTTTTAGATGAAGCTGACGAGATGCTAAATATGGGATTTTTTGAAGATATTAAAAGTATTTTATCTCATACACCTGAAAATAAATCTACATGGCTTTTTTCAGCAACAATGCCCAAAGAAGTGTCACTAATAGCAAAAAAATTCATGTTTTCCCCAACAGAAATTACCGTTGGTCATAAAAATACTGGAAGTAAAAATGTTTCACACGAGTTTTATATGGTCGCCTCTAGAGATAGATACCCTGCACTAAAACGGCTAGCAGACGCAAATCCAGAAATATTTGCAGTAATCTTTTGCAGAACAAAAAGAGAAACTCAAAAAGTAGCGGAAAAACTCATTGAAGATGGTTATAATGCAGGAGCATTACATGGAGATCTAAGTCAAAACCAAAGAGATTTAGTTATGAAATCATTCCGCAATAAACAAATTCAAATGCTAGTAGCAACTGATGTTGCTGCTAGAGGAATTGACGTAGACGATATCACACATGTGATAAACTACCAATTACCTGATGAGATAGAAACATATACGCACAGAAGCGGAAGAACAGGTCGAGCTGGTAAAAATGGAATCTCTATTGTGATAATAACAAAAAGTGAAGCACGAAAAATTAAAGCAATAGAGAAAATAATTCAAAAACAATTTGAGAAAAAAGAAATACCAGATGGTATACAAATATGTGAAATTCAACTTAAATCCCTAGCTCAAAAAATCCATAAGACTGAGGTTAACCAAGAAATAGAAAATTATCTTGAAGAAATTAATAAGTTATTTGAAAACCTTACAAAGGAAGAAATAATAAAAAAATTCTTTTCGGTCGAGTTTTCAAGGTTTTTTAATTACTATGCTAAAGCAAAAAACTTAAATAGCCCTAATGATCTTAAATCAGCAGAGAGACATAATTCAAATTCGATTAGATTTTTTATTAATATTGGTAAAAAAGACGGATTTGATTGGATGAGTCTAAAAGATTTTTTGAGAGATAGTTTAGAACTCAGACAAGATGATATTTTTAAAGTAGATGTAAAGGATAGTTTTTCTTTTTTTAACGCTGAGACTAATAATTTAGCTAAAATATTAGAGTTTTTTAAAGATTATGAGATTAATGGACGTTTTGTGAATGTAGAAATAACCGATAATAAAGAAAGAGTTAAACAGAAAAGAAGTCGAAAAAGACGAGGGGAAAAGCGAAAAAATGAATCAATTTCCAAAAGAAGAAATTCAAATAATACGAAATCACAAAAAAAAGATTTTAAGGGCTCTAGACCAAGAAGAAATCGAAGAAAATAACTATAAGTTAATTTTAAGACAAATTTAAATAAGATATTGGGTTTGTGTAGTTTCTTTATTAATTTTATGAATCGATTTTTTTTATGAAAAAGATTTTACTTTTTATTGCTTTTTTAATAATTCCTGGACTTACACAATCTCAAACAGAGTCCATAGTTAAAGGTCAAATTATAGACGGTGCTAACGATAAGCCAATTGAAAATGTAAATATTGTTAATCTAAATCAAGTTAATGGAACAATAACAAATAAATTGGGTGAATTTGAAATTGAAGCAAAACCAAATGACACAATTCATTTATCATATTTGGGATATAAATCGATAAAAGTAAGAGTTACTAATGATTGGATTAATTTTGGGAATAGGACTACAATAAAATTAACTGAACTCGCATTAGCTCTTGAAGAAGTTGTTGTAAATAAATTAAAACTCACAGGATATTTAGAAATTGATATTAAGCAAGTTCCTATTCAAAAAAATGTACGTTATAGTATTTCAGGCTTAAATACTGGATACGAATCAAGTCCAAAAAACCCAACAATGGTAACAAAAGTATTGGGAGCTATTTTTAATCCGGCAAACTTTCTCTATAATATTTTTGGTAAAAAATCACGTGAAATGCGTAATTTAAGGAAAATTAAAGAACAAGACGAAATTCGAAATATTTTATCTTCTAGATTTGATAGAGAAATGTTAACAGCTCTACTAAAAGTTGATAAAATCGATTTGGAACTTCTTGTTAGTGAATGCAATTATTCTGATGATTTCATCAAGACAGCTAATGATCTTCAAATATTAGATGCTATAAGTGAATGTTATGAAGAGTACAAAATTTTAAGCCGAGGTCGTTAATTTAATTCTATTCTGATCTATTTTTTTCTTCTATCCACTTTGATAAATACATTGTTGATTTCAAAGTGTGATGATTTAAAATTAATCCGACTGTATTATTTAATCTATGACTAATCAAATTTTCACTCAAAAATTTTAAATACTTTAAAAATTTAGCATTAAATATTTTTGTTGAAAATCTGTTTTTTAAAATATTAAAGCCATTTTTTTGGGAATTAATCCAAAGTTTTTTGTCTAGATATAGTTGAATAGCCTTTTCTACAAATTCTATGGAACTGTTTTCAACAAAACCATTAATTTTAAATTGACCACTAATTCCCTCAGAAGCCATACTTGACATAACACAAGGAGTACCACTTAGCATAGCATCGAATATTTTTCCCTTTAAACCAGCTCCAAAAGAAATTGGAGCCAATAAAACTCGATATGAACTTAAAACATCAATTGAATTATCAGCTCTTCCCTTAATAATAAAATTGACAGACTTATCACTTAATAACATATGCTCAGAGGTTATATAAGATCCATAAATATGTAGCTCTGAATTTTTAAACTTAGAATAAATTTTAGGCCAAATAACATTTTTAAGATGGAGAACTGTATCTAAATTTGGGGGGTGTAAAAAACTTCCAATAAAAACAAAGTTTTTTCTTTTATCAAATGAAATGGATGCATTTTTTTGAGTTAAATTTTTTGTTTCGAAAACAAATGGAAAATAAAATAGTAATGATGAATCTATACCTAAATTAATTAAAATTTCCATTTCTGACTCAGAAATGATTAAAGATAAATCTGATCTTAATATACTAGCTAGTTCACGTTTAGCAATATCTGTAGTCAAAAAATCTTTTGAAAATATTTTATCTCTATTAATGGTATTTTGTCTAGCTTTTCTAAGAAAATGTAAATCTTCAGTATCAAGTATTCTTAGAGAATTAGGAGAATATTTTTCTACTCGCCAACCAAATTGTTCCTCAGAAATAAATCTATCAAACAAAACTAAAGATGGGTTTAATTTTTCAATAAAATTGTCAAAACTCGAATCATTTAATTTAATTGAGACTATATCTATTCCTAAATTTTCAAGTGGATATGAATAAATACTTTTAGAAGATGTTGTAGCAAATGTTATTTTGTAACCATCATTTATAAATAAATCAAATAATTGAAGTAAACGAACTCCTGCAGCAGAGGATGAAGGCTCAGGATAAACTTGACCAATACATAGTAAGTTCTTAGACATACTGATTTATTAATTTGAATATCAAAAATATAAATTAAAAGATTGATGATTAATAAAAATTATAACTTCTCATTAAAAGTAATATCTTTGCATCTTTAACATATGTCAAATGTCGTTATCTGTTTTAAATGCTATTTCTCCAATTGATGGTCGATATCGATCAAAAGTAACTGAACTTGAAAGTTTTTTTTCTGAACAAGCACTAATTAAATATAGAATATTAATTGAAATTGAATATTTCATAGCCCTATGCGAAGCTAAAATTGACCAATTGTCAACATTTGATGAAAAATTATTTGTGGAACTTAGATTAATTTATGATAATTTTTCAACTGAGGATGCAAAACAAATTAAAAATATTGAAAACACAACAAATCATGATGTTAAAGCTGTTGAATATTTTATAAAGGAAAAATTCGATTCATTGGGAATTAGTGAATATAAAGAATTTATCCATTTTGGACTTACATCTCAGGATATAAATAATACAGCAATTCCGTTAAGTGTTAAAATTGCAAATGAAAAAGTATACATTCCATTTGTTGAAGAGCTCATAAATAAGTTAGAGCAACTTTCAAATGATTGGTCAAACATACCAATGCTTGCAAGAACTCACGGTCAACCTGCTTCCCCTACCCGACTTGGAAAAGAAATTAATGTTTTCAAAGTTAGACTTGAAGAACAGTTAAAAGTATTAAATAAAATCCCCAACGCAGCTAAATTTGGAGGGGCTACAGGTAATTTTAATGCCCACCATTTAGCTTATCCAAAACAAAACTGGAAAAAATTTGCAAATAATTTTTTAGTCAATAAACTTGGACTATACCATTCTTTTCCAACAACACAAATAGAACATTATGACCATTTAGCTTCTCTTTTTGATGCAATGAAAAGAATAAATTCAATCATGATTGATTTAAATCGTGATTTCTGGACTTATATTTCAATGGATTACTTTAAACAAAAAATAAAAAAAGGTGAAGTTGGAAGTTCAGCTATGCCTCACAAAGTTAACCCTATTGATTTTGAAAATAGTGAAGGTAATCTTGGTATTGCTAATGCTGTTTTTCAGCATCTTGCTTCAAAATTACCAGTATCTAGACTTCAAAGAGATTTGACAGACAGTACTGTATTGAGAAATATAGGAGTACCTTACGCTCATACAATAATTGCTTTTAAGTCAACAATAAAAGGTCTTAATAAGCTATTGATTAATAAAAATAAGATAGCAAGTGATCTTGAGCAAAATTGGGCGGTTGTGGCTGAAGCAATTCAAACTATTTTAAGAAGAGAAGGGTATCCTAACCCATATGAAACTCTGAAAGGATTAACTCGGACTAATTCTGTAATAAACTCAAATTCAATTTCAGAATTCATTAATAATTTAGACATAAGCGATAAAGTTAAAGAAGAATTAAAGAAAATTACACCTTCAAATTACACTGGGATATAACATTCAACTAAAATATAAATTCATTAAAATCTATCTTGGTAAGTTTACTTAAGTCAATTTCGTTCAATAACCTTCGTAATTTAAAAAATTTTTCTAATTCCATTTCGTTGCCCAAAACCCTAATGATTGCAAAACCTGTTTTATTCGAATTAACAAATATTACAATTTCTTTCAAAAATCCATTATTATCAACTGTGTAAACTCTAACCTTACCGTCTTTGGGATTACCTAAACTAATAATCCTTTCATAGCTGGAATTAGTGAAAAGTTGGTTAATTTTAAGCAATTCCTCAGAGTATTTGGTATGATTAATTGAATCAAGACTAAATGACAAAATATTGAATTTACTAATACTACTGAGAGCTTCTTTCTCACTAGAACTCATTTCAAAAGAGTCAAGGCCTAAGACAGAAATAGGCACATCAATTGATATAAATCCATTTTTTTCTTGATTATCTACAAAATATGTCTGTAAGCTTGGTGCAGAACTGCAGCAGCATAAAACTATTCCAATAATAGGAAATAATTGAAAAATTATTTTTTTAAACATTATTCAACACTAACTACCTTCTAGTTTTACGCCCATTTGATACATTATTTAAGGCACCTCCTCCTGGAACGTCAAGTTTTTGTGTTAAATTTGAAATAGTTCTAAGATCAATATTACCCAATAATGAAAGTAAAACAGTATCGTAAGACCTGCCTCCAACTGAATTATCATTTCCAGTAACAAACATTAAAAGTTCATCAACCATATACTCTTTACTTCCAGATTTAACATAAAATTTAATATTTTGGTTACCCTCTTTAATACGCATAAGTTCTTCAAGATTTTTCAATTCAACGTACGAATCGACATCATCACTAATTGATCTAGAAACTTCATTATCATTTGTTGAATAGACTGTTAAACTATTTAAACTTTTAAATTGATTTATTAATACGCCTGCTTCAGAATCACCAGAATCAATATTCATATCACCTAACATTTTAAACATCTTACTATTGATTAGTATCGAAGTAACGTTATCCATGTCCTCATACTTATCAAAAAGGCTCTGTGAAAAAATTGAAGTTGATATAACTAAAAATAAAATTGTAAATATTTTTTTCATGATTTTAGAATTATTTTATTAATCTTTTAGTAGTTAAATTATAATTTTTTAAGTGGTTAATATTTTGTTGTCCAATAGATAAACTGTGTGATAATTCATCCAATATATAGATTTTTGATTTACTCTGATTGAATTTATTAGACAAAAATTCAAAAGCTGACTTTGTTTTTTCATAAGATGAAATTTCATTCATATTTGAAGCATAAAAATTTGTTTCTGAATTAATTAAATAAATAAAAGAGCTCAAAAATAATATTATAGAAGCCGCAATTGAAAATTTTAAAAAAGTAGAATTAAATTTATTATAAATTACCTTTTTATTAAAGTTATAATCATTAGCATAATCTAAATAATTAAATATTAACTTGTAGTGAATAAGATCCTCCGGTACATCATTTTTTTTAAAAAATTCTTTCAATAAACACTCTTCTTCCAGATTAGAGATTCCTGAATTATATTTTTTTAATATTTTTTTAATCTTATTGAGTTCCATAATTATGTAATTTAATTAACTCATTTCTTAATTTCTTTCTAGCTCTTGAAAGTGTAACTCTAATCGCAGTTTCGTTCATCCCAATAATTTCTGATATTTCTTTGAATTCATAACATTCAATATCCCTCAACTGAATTACCAATCGTTGTTTCTCAGGAAGAAGATTTATTAGTTTATTAATTAAATTTATTGAATCATTATTTTCAATTCTCCTTTCTAGAGATTCGTAACCGGTAAAATTTGAATGAATAATCTTCAAATTACTAGCTTGTTGCGATTTTAGCCTATCAAAACAATGATTCTTTGTTATTGTCATGGCAAATGCCTCTGGGTTACTAATCGTACTTAACCTTTTACGGTTTTTCCACAATTTCAAAAGAACGTCTTGTGTGGCATCTTCTGCCTCATCAACGGATACCAAAAACCGTTTAGACAAACGAAATATTTTGTGTTTAATAGGATCTATAAAAGCTAAATACTCCGTTTCACTCATTAATAATCAAGTATTACTTATATAACGACAATTAAAATAGTTTGTTACAACAAGTGCATAAATATTTTTTAATAAAAATAATTTACTGTAATTTGTAAAATAGAATTATTAAATTTTATTTCAACAATTTTATTATGAAAACTAAATTTAAACTATTAATGTTTAGTGTTTTAATTCTGTTTAATTATGGATGTTTTGAAGATGGTGATGATAATGTTGTTGCTAGTGCAAGCATTAAGGACTTCGTGTGGAAAGCTATGAATGCTGTATATTTATACAAGTCAGACGTTAATGATTTAAGCGACGATAGATTTGAATCAAATGAAGAGCTACAAAATTTTTTAGATTCATATGATACTCCAGAAAATCTGTTTGAAAGTTTAATACATGATAGGCAGAATGTTGATCGATTTAGTATAATCACCGATAATTATTTTGAATTAGAACAACAACTTAGTGGTATTTCAAGAAGTACGGGAGCTGATTTTAATTTCTATATTGAACCTGGAAGTTCAACCGAAATTTTTGGAATAGTGAGACTTATTTTACCAAATAGTAATGCAAGCCTAACTGGATTAACTAGAGGTGATATATTTAATAAAATAAATGGGGCAAATTTAACAACGTCAAACTTATCATCACTACTAAATAACGATAATTATACAATTAGTTTAGCTACTTACGATGATAATGAAACTGCTACAATTAGCGATGATCTAATCGTAGATGGCGATCAAATTGTTGACCTCTCAAAAGAAGATTACATTGAAAATCCAATTTATGATTATAGAATAATTAATCAAGATAATGACAAAATAGGATATTTAATGTACAATGGCTTTGTTGGTGAGTATAACTCTGAATTAAATCAAGTTTTTAGTGCATTCCTTACAGAAAACATTAATCATTTGGTTCTAGATTTGAGATATAACTCTGGAGGTAATATAAGAACCGCAACTGAACTGGCCAGTATGATAACCGGACAATTTTATAACCAAGTTTTTACAATACTTAAGTATAATGAGTCATTGCAGAGTAATAATCAAGATTTCCTATTCACTAATAGCTTAGACAATAACAATAGTATAAATAGTTTGAATCTTAATAAAATTTATGTTTTAACTTCAAATCGATCTGCTTCAGCTAGTGAAATGATTATCAATAGTTTAAAATCATATATCAGCGTTGTACAAATTGGAGATCAAACAGTAGGGAAGTCTCAAGCATCGCAGATTATTTATGATTCACAAAATCTATCACGAAATAATGTTAATTCAGGTCATACATATGCCTTATTACCACTAATAGCGATAACAGTAAATAAAAATGATGAAACAGTTCCTTCTGACGGAATAGCACCATCAATAAATATTGTTGAAAAGCCTAGTAATTATGGATTAATTGGAGATATTGAAGAGCCTTTACTTAAAGCTGCTTTATTAGATATTCAAGGGTCAAATAGATTGTATGATCAAAATAATAACAAAATCTACCCGTTTGATATCAGTTCAACCAAAAAGTATGAAAACATAATGTATGTTAAGACTTCTAAAAAATAAAAACCACATACTAATTGTTTTGTTAATGCTCATTGCTGCATTTTCAAGACTCATTCCACATCCACCTAACTTCACTCCATTAACTGCTATAGCTCTATTTGGAGGAATTTATCTGTCCAATAAAATTTTATCGTATTTACTACCAATTATTATTATGTTATTGTCTGATGTTTTCCTGGGATTCTCAAGTATTTCTCTATTTGTATATTTTTCATTTATTATAATTAGCTACATCGGAATAAAAAGTAAAAAGCCCAGCATACTTAATATAGTTCTCTCAAGCGTTGTTTTTTTTATTGTAAGTAATTTTGGTGTTTGGATTTTGGGATATCCTAAAACATGGGAAGGCTTTATAAAATGTTATACTGTTGCAATACCATTTTTTAGAAATTCTTTAGCAGGAGACTTAGTATATTCAGGTTTAATGGTATTATCCTATAACTTAAGCTCTAAGTATTTATTAAGAACTACAAAATAGATTAAAAGGTTCTATAAAGATTAAAACCGAAGAAAACATCACCTTCTGTCCAATCCCCTGTAGAAGAAGACATTAAATTAATAGCATTCATAGATTGGGAATTTGAGAATAAAAGTTGAAAAACATGACCTCCAGTTTCAATGTCTAATCCAATTCCTAATGGATTTTTGAAAATAGAATCGCTTGATCTATTAAAATGATACCCGTAATCAATATTAAATGAAGCCCTCTTTGATATTTTATAACGTCCTCCAAAAATTACTCCGTATTGAGAATTATTTTGATTAGTTAAAACTACTAAATTTTCATGAAAATAAGATGGAGATACAATAGCTGAAAGGTTTTTATTTAATTTTCTAGAAATTATAAATTGAGTGAAATATCCTAGTCTATTGTTAAAAGACATTTTAGGATAAATTTCATCATCAAGAGATGAATCAATTGTCAATGAAGAATATAATACTAATGTGAAAGGGAATTCATTATTTTGAGCAATTAACCTTGCTTTTAGGGCTACATCGAAAGTTTTATTGTATGAAGATCTTGAAATACTAAGATTAGAATACTCATTCAAACCATAAATAAAATTTAACCTTGTAATTGCATCATCAAGACCAAAGAAATTTTCAAATCCATACTTTATGCTTCCAAATCTGTGAGATACCGAAAAAGCAAATTCACCTGAAGATATAAGCTTTGTAGATTCAAAATTGACAACCTTTAAACTTTTAAATACAGAACTAACTTCTATATCTTGATCAAAATCAATTTCATTTAAAAGATCTGTTTGAGAAAGAAATATATTTGTGAAAATAAAAAATATTAAACTACTTCTTAAAAATAATGACATATTAGATTTTTTTGAATTAATTAAATTCTATATTAATTTGAAATTAAATTCATATCAACATAAACGTACATTTTAGATGGTATTTTACTTTTTACAATCTTAGGGACTTTTATATTAAAATCTGAAATGTTTAAAGCAAATTCTCCAGTAATTTTAATATAATCATCAAAAAATTCAACTACGAAGGGAATTTTATCTAATTCCTTTTTAACACCATGGAAATTAAAAATTCCATTAATCAAATAAACTCCTGAAATCTTAGATTTATAATTTAATAAGTTTCCCGAAAATGTTGTTTTGGGATAGAGATCAGATTCAGCATAGCTCTCATTGAAATGCTCTTGCATTAATGAATTTTTAAAATTAAAATCTTTAATAAATGCTAAAGCAGCAATATCTCCATTATTTGTATCAAAAACAGCCGACAATGAGTTATTAGCAGCCTTTATTGGCACAAAAGAATCTATTCTAGAATCAAATGTAACATAACCCGATTTAGTGTAATATTTTTGTTGAGAGTATAGAGAAATTGAACCCAAAAAGGATAACAATATGATATATACTAAAGGTTTATTCAAATTAAAATATTACTCTGTAACGGTTATTGTTCCAAACATAGAGTTTGGATGTGGATCACAAACATATTGAGTTGAGCCAATTTGATTAAAAATCCATTGAAATTGATATCCTTGTTCAGAAATAAATCCAGAATCAAAATTTTCTATCCCTGATGTTGATCTTAAATTATGTGTTCCGCTACCCCAAATCCATCTAACTGTATCACCAACTTGAACTGTTAATTGTTGATTTGTACTGACACTAGTGTTTTGCCAAGGTAATTCGTAAAGGGTTGAATCCTCACTTAACGATCCAGATACATCGGAGACACTATCGCTTTCGCACGAAAAAGTAAAAATTAAAAGCAAAAAAACTGTAAAAAAACGCATTTTACAATTTTATAAATTTATTTGATACTCTAATATTCTTTGTTGAAATTGTAACAAAATAAACACCTGACCTATAGTTAGAAACATCTAATTTATAATTATTTAAATCATCAGATGTATCAGAAAAGTTCATTTTACCTAACATATTGAAAACCTGAATATTAGCAGTTTCATTTAATTGAGGCAAAGTTATCTTAACATAATCAGAGCTAGGATTAGGATATATTGAGAATGTATAATTTTCATAATCTCCTACAGAAGCTGAAGAATCATTTACAGTTACTGTACCATACATTGAATTTGGGTGTGGATCACAAACATAAGATGTTTGACCAGCAGAAGTAAATGTATGTGAGAACGTAAACCCTGAACTCCCATATCCAGAATCAAATGCCTCCACTCCAGATGTAGATCTTAAATTGTGAGTGCCAGAGCCCCAAGTCCAGACAACAGTATCTCCAATGTCTATGGTTATTTGCTGATTTGTGCTTGTCATTCCCCAATCTAAATTATGAGTAGTTTGTGAGAATAAAAAGGTTGAGAATAAAGAGAAAAATAAGAGTAAATTTGTTTTCATATATGTGTTTTTAACAAATATATTAATAATTAAAATTAATATATGTTAAAATATTAATAATGAATTACTTACTTAAGTACATTTTTCTTCTTGCATATAAATCGTAAAACTCATCATCCTTTAAGCTATCAATAAATAAAATGCTTTCTCCTGTACTCTTCATTTCAGGACCCAATTGCTTATTAACATTAGGGAATTTATTAAATGAAAATACAGGTTGTTTTATAGCATAACCTTCAAGATGAGGATTAAAATCAAAATCTGATATTTTTTTATGACCAAGCATCACTTTAGTAGCGTAATTAACATAGGGTTCTCCATAAGCTTTAGCAATAAAAGGTACAGTTCTGGACGCTCGCGGGTTAGCTTCAATGATGTAAACCATATCATCTTTAACAGCAAATTGAATGTTAATCAATCCCACAGTATTGAGCTCTAAAGCTATTTTCTTAGTATGATCTTTAATTTGTTGAATAACTAAGTCTCCTAAGTTAAATGGCGGTAAAGTAGCATTACTATCTCCAGAGTGAATCCCACAAGGTTCGATATGCTCCATTATTCCAATTATATAAACATCATTACCATCACAAATAGCGTCGGCCTCAGCCTCTATTGCACCATCTAAATAGTGATCTAGCAACAATTTATTATTCGGAATTTTTCTCAACAAATCAACAACATGAGCCTCTAAATCTTCTTTATTAATTACTATTTTCATGCCTTGACCACCTAAAACATAAGATGGTCTTACTAGAATTGGAAAATTTAATTTATCAGCAACTTTAAGAGCTTCATCAGCTGTTTCAGCTGTATCAAATTCTGGATATGGTATATTATTTTCTTTAAGGAGTGTAGAAAATGATCCTCGGTCTTCAGCTAAATCTAAAGATTTATAACTAGTTCCTAAAACTTTTATTCCATAGCGATCAAGTTTTTCAGCTAATTTTAAAGCAGTTTGCCCTCCTAATTGAACAATAACTCCTTCAGGATTTTCATGCTCAATAATATCATAAATGTGCTCCCAAAAAACAGGCTCAAAATACAACTTATCAGCGGTATCAAAGTCTGTAGAAACAGTTTCAGGATTACAGTTTATCATAATAGTTTCATAACCACATTCTGCAGCTGCTAAAACGCCATGAACACAACAATAATCAAATTCAATACCTTGTCCTATTCTATTTGGACCAGACCCTAAAACGATAACTTTTTTCCTGTCAGATACTACGCTCTCATTATGAGTGTAAGTCAATCCGTTTTTATCCGTCATTTCACTTTCGAAGGTTGAATAGTAATATGGAGTTTTTGCTTCAAATTCAGCTGCACATGTATCAACTAATTTATATACTCTTTTAATGTTTAACGTTTTTCGTTTTTTGTAAACTTCGCTCTCATAACAACCCAACATATGCGCGATTTGTCGATCCCCATATCCTTTTTGCTTAGCTTCTAGCAGAAGTTCTTTCTCAATATTGTCTATAGTGAAAGTAGAAATTTCTTTTTGAAGAAAATATAATTCTTCATACTGTTTCAAGAACCACATATCAATTTTTGTTATTTCATATATTCTTGAAAGAGGAATCCCCATTTGAATAGCATCATAAATTACAAAAACTCTGTCCCAGCTTGCGTGTTTTAATTTACTGATTATTTGATCATAATCTTTGTAACCTTTACCATCAGCTCCTAGGCCATTTCTTTTTATCTCTAGCGACTGAGTAGCCTTGTGTAATGCTTCTTGAAAAGAACGACCAATACCCATAACCTCTCCTACGGCTTTCATTTGTAAACCTAATTCTCTATCACTTCCCTCAAATTTATCAAAGTTCCATCTTGGAATTTTTACAATCACATAATCTAGTGTTGGTTCAAAGAGTGCTGATGTAGATTTTGTAATTTGATTTTGTAATTCATCTAAAGTATATCCAATAGCTAATTTTGCAGCAACTTTTGCAATAGGATATCCAGTTGCTTTACTTGCCAATGCTGAAGAGCGTGAGACCCTTGGATTAATTTCTATTGCTATGATATCTTCATTTTCATCTGGACTAACTGCAAACTGAACATTACAACCTCCTGCAAAATCTCCTATACTTCGCATCATATGAATTGCCATGTCACGCATTTTTTGATAAGTAGTATCACTCAAGGTCATTGCAGGAGCTACAGTTATTGAGTCCCCAGTATGAATACCCATTGGATCCATATTTTCTATAGAACAAATTATAACTACATTGTTATTATCATCACGTAATAATTCTAACTCATACTCTTTCCAACCCATTAAAGCCTTGTCAATCATTACCTCGTGTATTGGCGATATTTCAAGACCTCTTTTAAGCAATTCATCAAAATCTTCTTCTTTGTGAACTATAGATGCACCAGCACCACCCAATGTAAATGATGCTCTAATTACAAGAGGAAAACCAAACTCTTGAGCAATCTCTTTTCCTTTTAAGTAAGAATTTGCTGTAGATTGAGGAGCCATTGGAATACCAATCTCTAGCATGAGCTCACGAAATTTCTCGCGATCTTCAGTAATATTTATTGCATCAATATCAACACCAATAATTTCAACATCAAAATCACTCCATATTCCCTTTTCGTCTGCTTCAATACATAGATTCAAAGCAGTTTGACCACCCATTGTGGGTAAAACTGCATCAATTTGAGGATGCTCTTTTAGAACTTTCAAAATTGATTTAGTGTTTAGTGGCAGTAAATAAACATGATCGGCCATTGAGGGATCAGTCATTATAGTGGCTGGGTTTGAATTTATTAAAATGGTTTCAATTCCATCCTCACGGAGTGAACGAAGGGCTTGAGATCCAGAGTAATCAAATTCACAGGCTTGTCCAATTATGATTGGACCAGAGCCTATAATAAGAATAGATTTTAAGTCGTTTCTTTTTGGCATTTTATCTATGGTTGAATTCAGTAATTAATTATTCAAATTTAAAGAACGTTTATATATAAAAAAAGGTGTTACTAATAGTAACACCTTTTTTTATATTAACAATTGTTAATCATTATTTTTTGTGACGAATTTCAGATGAAACACTCAACTTCTTACGTCCCTTGGCGCGTCTTCTAGCTAAAACTTTTCTTCCGTTGGCTGATGCCATTCTCTCTCTAAAACCATGTTTGTTTTTTCGCTTTCTTACAGAAGGTTGGAATGTTCTTTTCATCTTAAATTAATTTTATCTTCAATGAGCTACATATGTTGTAACTGCCTTAAAATAAAGGTCGGGCAAATATACAAAGAGTTTTTTGTTCAACAAATCAATTTTTAAAAATATTTTGTTTTGTTTTTATTACATTTGTAGATCAATAAATTACTTAAATTATGTTCAATAAAAATATAAAACTTATCCTTTTCGTTTCATGTATTTCTTACTCAATATATCAATTCATAGAGTCTTTTATTGGAAATGGAATAATGTTTATTTTGATTGGACTGACATTTTTATTTTTATATTTTAAAAATGAACTAATTCTGTTGGCATTTCTTAAACTAAGAAAGCAAGATTTTGAAGGAACTGAACGATGGTTAAGCAAGATTAAAAATCCAAAAACTGCTTTAACTCAAAAGCAACAAGGATATTATAACTTTTTAAAAGGAATAATGGTTTCTCAAACTAATATGAATGCTGCAGAAAAATTCTTTAAAAATGCTGTAAAGTTTGGACTATCGATGGATCATGATCTAGCAATGGCTAAATTAAATTTAGCTGGAATAGCATTTACAAAGCGTAGAAAAATCGAAGCGAAACGACTGCTTTCAGAAGCTCAAAAACTAGACAAACGAAACATGATGGCTGAACAAATACAAATGATGAAGCAACAAATGAAAAAAGCCTCTGTACCTAATCAGCATTTTGGCCAGCCTAGAGGTGGTAGAAGGCGTTAGTTTTTACTCTTTTTTGGGATCTGTATTGTATATTTCTTTCTTGATTTATTATTTAAATGCCCTTGCCTTAGCCATGGATTATAAATTTTTAATTCTTTGTAATTTAAATTAAATTTCGATGCAAATTGAACAAGATCTGTAATAGCAGTATCTACTTCAACAAAATATGTATCTGGATAAGTATAAAGATCATCTTTTTTAAAATTAAAACCATACACATTAGGATTATTAAGAATCTCTTTAACTGCAAGAATCCTGTAAACATATCTGCTAGTTTCCTCAGATAAAAGCAAATCATAATAATTATCAACTGATTGCCGCTCTAATTCATTATGTACTTTATTTATGCCAGCGTTGTATGAGGCAGCAGCTAATGTCCATGATCCAAAACGCTTTTTGGCTTTAAGTAAATATTTACAAGCAACGTGAGTGGATAAAATAAGATTATTTCTTTCATCAACATTGCTGTTTATTTCAAGCCCATATTCTTTTCCTGTAGACTTCATGATTTGCCAAAACCCTTTGGCTCCAGCAGGTGATGTAATGTTTTGCAATCCACTTTCAATTATCGCTAAATATTTAAAATCAATTGGAACTCCATATGATTTTAGAATAGGCTCTATTACAGGAAAATATTTATTAGATCTTTTTAATAATAAAAAACCATTAGATTGCCAGTATGTATTCACCAACAATTCCCTATCAATTCGTTCCCTAACTCCAGATTTACTAAGGGGTAAAAACTCACCACAAAATTCCATTTTTTGAGGGATTGATAAAGCATAAACATTATAATCAGAGTTAGTATTATTATCTGATTTAAAGTCTATTGACAAAAAAAGTAAGCTAAGTATTAAAAAAGTAAATAATAGGTGTTTTAGTGATAATTTTGACATTAATTTGAGTTTAAGGGTTACTTATGATTAACTCAATAAATATCAACTTAAATGATTGAAAATCAAAACTAAAACCGTTTTAGAAATGTTAAATTTACAATAATCCCCGATTTTTTTTATATTTTTGTAATTCTTTATCCCTGAATACAAACAAAATATTATGCTAATAGCTTCAAATCTAACAGACAATTCTTTCTTGCGTCAATATGAATTAAAAATAGGTAATCAGATGGCTACTATTGAGTATTCACAACAAGAACGAAAAATTTTTTTAACAAAACTAAATATCCCAACAAACCTAGAGATTGATGATTTTTCCGAAAAATTTATTAAACTTGTTCTAGAGGATATTAGTGAAAAAAATATAAGTGTTGTTCCAACTAGCCCACCGATAGCAAAATTTATAAAAAGAAATAGACGCTACAAAAAAATGCTTCCAGTTGGAATCAGAATTTGATATTTTTTTTAGTTAAATTTAAAACGAACAAAACCATCCTGATCAATTAGATCTAATTTAACTTTTTTTAGCGTATTTACTAATCCAGGGTCCCATGGGTGCCTCACTCTTATGTAATTTTCAGTAAATCCATGGATATAGCCTGATTTGTTCTCTCCTTCAAATAAAACTGTTCTATTTGATCCAATTGATTTTTCATAAAAAGACCTTCTTTTCTTTACAGACAATCCACGCAAAAGCTTACTGCGTTTTTTCCTAACCTTCATTGGCACAGAACCTTTCATAGTTGAAGCTTCTGTGTTCTGTCTTTCAGAATACGTAAAAACATGTAGATATGAGATATCTAATTTATTTAGAAAATTATAGGTCTCTAAAAATAATTCCTCAGTCTCTCCAGGAAATCCAACAATAACGTCTACCCCAATACAAGCATGAGGCATAATTGAATTAATTTGATTAACTCGATCTTCATATACCTCTCTCAGGTAGCGTCTTTTCATTTTTTTTAAAATAAAGTTACTACCACTTTGTAAAGGAATATGAAAATGAGGAACAAAAGAATTACTTTTAGAAACAAATTCAATAGACTCGTTCTTTAATAAATTAGGCTCTATAGATGAAATTCTTAATCTATTTATTCCCTCAACACCA
The DNA here is from genome assembly GCA_038106885.1 of Flavobacteriaceae bacterium. Lineage (GTDB taxonomy): Bacteria > Bacteroidota > Bacteroidia > Flavobacteriales > Flavobacteriaceae > UBA3537. The sequence continues at coordinate 21,428 of JAYNFX010000001.1, forward strand.
TCCAATGCTTTAATCATTTCCAAAAATGTATGATTATGTTTTTTATTACCAAATTCACCTTTGCCATAATCTCCAATATTGACTCCAGTTAGTACAATTTCTTTGATTCCTTTTTGAGAAATATTTTTTGCATTACTTAAAATATTTTCAAGCTTGTCGCTTCTAGAAATGCCTCTAGCTAAGGGAATTGTACAATATGTACATTTATAATCACAACCATCTTGAACTTTTAAAAATGCTCTGGTCCTATCTCCATAAGAATAACTTCCCACATAAAAATCAGCCTCATCAATCTCACATGAATGAATTTTACAAATATCCTGCTTTGATAAATCGTTTATGTAATCCATTATATTAAACTTTTCTTTTGCACCTAATACTAAATCAACCCCATTAAGATCAGCTAATTCCTGAGGTTTAAGTTGTGCATAACAACCTATTGCAATGATAAATGCGTTCGAATTTACAGAAAGTGCTTGTTTTACAATTGATTTAAAGCGATTGTCAGCATTTTCAGTGACAGAACATGTATTAATAACATATATATCTGCAGATTCTGAAAAATCAACTTTTTTGAAGCCATTGGATACAAAATCCCTTGCTATAGTAGATGTCTCAGAAAAGTTTAATTTACACCCTAATGTATGGAACGCTACTTTTTTAGTTGTAATCATTCTTGTATTTTTACAAAAAGGACAAATTTACAACGAACCTTCTTAATGACAAAATACAATCAGTTCAGAAACAAACTAATATTGCCATTTATGTTAATATTAACATGCCTGATTAGTTGTGAAAATTCTAAAACTAAAATCGAAAACAATCATGCGGTATTTAAATATAATGAGCATAAAAACATCAACAGTCTAGATCCCGCATTTGCTAAAGACAATGCAAATATATGGGCAGTTAATCAACTATTTAATGGCTTGGTTGAGATGGATGATTTGATGCAAGTTAAACCTAGTATTGCAACGGATTGGATTATTTCGGAAAATGGAACTCTTTACACTTTTAATATTAGAAAGAATGTATTTTTCCATGAGCATGAAAAATTTGGAAATAAAAAAACTAGAGCTGTTAATGCTGAGGATTTTGAATTTTCTTTCAATCGATTAATTGATCCTGAAATTGCTTCTCCAGGAAGTTGGATATTTGAAAATGTTAAAAATTTTAAAGCAATAAGTCATAATAAATTTCAAATTAAATTAAAAAAGCCCTTTCCAGCATTTTTGGGATTATTAACTATGAAGTATTGTAGTGTAGTTCCTAAAGAAATCACATCGTTGTATGGTCAAGATTTTAGAAAAAAGCCAATTGGTACTGGCCCTTTTTACTTCAAAAATTGGGCTGAAAATAATAAGTTAGTTTTCAGAAAAAATGATAACTATTTTGAAATGGATTCAAACGGAACTAAACTACCATATTTAGAATCTGTGGCAATAACATTTCTACCTGATAAACAATCTGAATATTCAGAATTTATTCAAGGAAATTTAGATTTTATTTCAGGAATTGACTCATCTTATAAAGATGATATTTTGAATTCAAATGGAGAATTAAATAAAAAATACCAAGATCAAATTAATGTTCTTAGAGCTCCATACCTGAATACAGAGTACCTCGGTTTTTATCTTGATTCAAAAGAAACAGAAATTCAAAGCAAACTACTTAGAAGAGCTTTTAACATGGGTTTTGATCGTGTAAAAATGATTAGCTATTTAAGAAATAATATTGGAATCCCTGCCAATGGTGGATTCATCCCAAAGGGATTGGACGGATATGAATCAAAAATTGGCTATAAATACAATCCTGAACATGCCAAAGATTTGGTAAGAAAATACAAAGAATTATCAAAGAATAATAAACCATCATTTACAATATCTACAACGGCTAATTATTTAAATCTGTGTGAATTTATTCAGAGAGAGCTCCTTGACATAGGATTAGAAGTTAAAATTGAAATTATGCCTGGATCTTCTCTAAAGACTGCAAAGGCAAATGGGAAAACAAATCTATTTAGAGCAAGTTGGGTTGCAGACTATCCTGATTCTCAAAATTATTTATCACTTTTTTACAGTAAAAACTTTGCTCCTAATGGTCCCAATTACACACATTTCAAAAATGAAAATTTTGACAATTTATATGAATCGACATTTTTAGAAACTAATGATTCCATTAGAAATGAAATATATAAAAAACTAGATAAAATTATCATAGATGAGGCCCCAATTGTTGTTCTTTTTTATGATGAAGCAATAAGATTTGTAAGAAGCAATGTGACTAATCTAGGGTCAAATCCAATAAATCTATTAAATCTCAAAAGAGTGAAAAAATCTCAATAGGATGATCTATATTTTTTACTGATTTCAAACACCTCTTTTAAAATCTCTGCGTCTTTATCTGAAAATTCACAACCACGTCGTTCCATGGCAATAGATGCTACTTCAAATGCCTTCTTAGTCAAGTACGTTGAAAAACCTTTATTTCCGCCCCAACTAAAACTTGGTACAAAATTTCTAGGAAAACCACTACCAAAAATATTTGCAAAAACCCCTACAACAGTCCCTGTGTTAAACATTGTATTAATTCCACATTTACTGTGATCACCAAGGACTAATCCACAAAACTGAAGATTAGTATTAATGAAACTTTCAGATTCATAATTCCATAATTTAACATTGGCATAATTATTTTTAAGATTTGAGGTGTTAGTGTCAGCGCCTAAATTACACCATTCCCCTATAACTGAGTTTCCTAAAAACCCATCATGTCCCTTATTGGAATATCCAAAGAAAACAGAGTTACTAACCTCACCTCCTACCTTACAATATGGACCAATAGTGGTAGATCCATATATTTTAGCTCCCATTTTGACAATAGAATTTTCACATATTGCAAAAGGGCCTCTAATCAAACTACCTTCCATAATTTCTGAATTTTTACCAATGTAAATTGGACCATCAGAAGCGTTTAGAGTACAAAATGGCAATTTAGCACCTTCTTCGATAAAAATTAATTCTTTGTTGATGCAATGAGCTCCGTCTGAAATAGGCTGAGAATTTTTACTTTTTGTTAATAATTCAAAATCAGAAATTATTGCTTCTCCGTTAAGCCTATATATATCAAATAAATTCTTAATTCTTAAAACTGATTCAGGACATTTTAACTTATCCAATGAATCAAAATCAACTGAATCCTGGTTGTTGGATACTCTGAAAGCAACAACAATATCATTATCAAAAATCGCTTGATTCGAAGACATTTTTTCTATGATTGACATTATGTCTTCGTTAGGTAAATAAGCTCCATTGATCATAATGTTATCAGGAAATTCAACCATGGGAAATTTGTGAGATAAATAATCTTCAGTCAAATTAGTTATTGTAGTACCAGTGAACATCTCCCACTTTTCTCTTATTGTAAATATACCTAAGCGTATTTCTGACACTGGCCTTGTATATGTTAAAGGTAAGAGAGCATCTCTATATTGACCATCAAATAGTATGTAATTCATTTGATAATTTTTTATAAAAGTAATAAAAAAGCCTTTCAATTAATGAAAGGCAAAGATTATGGGGCAAAAATTACTTTTTAAATTTGGCGTATTTATTTTTGAACTTATCAATACGACCTGCAGTATCAACTAATTTTGACTTACCAGTATAGTAAGGATGAGATGTTCTTGAGATTTCCAATTTTATTAATGGATATTCCACACCTTCAACATCGATAGTTTCACTTGTGTCTGCTGTTGACTTGGTTATAAAAACATCATCATTTGACATGTCTTTAAAAGCAACTAGCCTGTAATTTTCTGGGTGAACTCCTTTTTTCATCTCTATGATTAATTAATTTTGAGGTGCAAATTTAGCTATTTTTTAGAAAACTACAATAATATGCAATTTTATTTTTTTATTTGTAACAAATAGCTAAATCATAAGTCTTATAACAAATAAAAAAAATAATGAAATCAAATTCAACAAACTTAGGCTCTTATTTAGGAGCAACATTAACTTCAATAACAGTATTATTTTATGCAATTAACCTAGATTTAATGATGAAATGGTGGGTCAGCCTACTATCTGCTGTAATAATTATAGGATTTGGGGTTATATCAATTAAAAAAGCAAGAGAAAATTCCAATGGTTTTATTGACTTTAAAACCGCATTTACAAACTTTTTTATAACAACAGCTATTGGAGTTGGTATAAGTATTGTAGCGAGCATAATCATATTTAATTTTATTGATCCTGAAGCTGCTGCATATCTAAATGAAAAAATCTTATTAATTACCAAAGAATCTATGGAAAGATTTGGAGCTCCACAAGAAGTGATTAATGAAGCTATAGCTGAAGCGAGCAAGAAAAACAACTATTCTATATCGTCACAACTACAGGGATATGTTTTTGCTCTTGCCTTTAATTCTTTAATTGGTTTAATTGTGGCTGCAATTATGAAAAAAAGAGACCAATCACAAGTATAATTTTGTAATTTTGGGGTCTTGTATCAATTTTAATGGATATTTCATTAGTCATACCCCTTTTAGATGAGGAAGGATCTTTAGAAGAACTTCACAACTGGATAGTTGAAATCATGGAATCTAACGACTATTCCTATGAGCTCATTTTTATTGATGATGGAAGTAATGATAACTCATGGAATATCATTAGATCTTTAAGCCTAAAGAATAAAAATGTTAGGGGTATAAAATTTTTAAAAAATTTTGGTAAATCGCAAGCACTACATGCAGGATTTGATATTGCGAAAGGAGATGTTGTAATTACAATGGATGCTGATTTACAAGATAGTCCAGCAGAAATTCCAGAAATGTACAATCTCATTAAACACAATAATTTTGATCTAGTATCAGGTTGGAAAAAGAAAAGATATGATAATTTTCTAGCTAAAAACTTGCCTTCAAAATTATTTAATTGGGCTGCCAGTAAAGTTTCAGGAATTAAATTAAATGATTTCAATTGCGGCTTAAAAGCTTATCAAAACAATGTTATTAAAACAATCGAGGTTTATGGAGAAATGCATAGGTATATCCCTGTTTTAGCTGCAAATCAGGGTTACAAAAAAATAACTCAAAAAGTAGTTGCACATCAACCAAGAAAATACGGTAAAACAAAATTTGGTATGGAAAGATTTATAAATGGTTTCTTAGATTTAATTACAATTTGGTTCACTTCAAAATTCGGAAAACGTCCAATGCACTTTTTTGGATTTCTTGGACTAATAATGCTATTCACAGGAGTTAGTTTTGCTGGATATCTTGGAATTGATAAGCTTTACATCAACCCTTCTGGAAGATTAATAACTGAAAGACCAGAATTTTTCATTGCTCTAATTACTATGGTAATTGGTACACAATTCTTTATCGCTGGGTTTTTAGGTGAAATTATCCTAAAATCAAAGAGTCATAAAGAAAGATATAAAATATCAGAAAAAATATAAAAAAGTAAAATGATCTCAAAATTATCAGATACTACACAATCAAAAATATCAATATGGAAAGAGGATTTTTTTGATACAAAAACTAAAATATCAATAAAAAACTTAGAAAAAAATTTAGAGGAGCTAGAAGATTGCTTTTACAAAGATTTGGAATTTGGCACTGGTGGTATGAGAGGCGTAATGGGTGTTGGAACAAATCGAATTAATCGATACACTCTTGGAAGGAATACTCAAGGACTATCGAACTATTTAAATGAATTATACCCTAACGAAAGCGTAAAAGTTGCAATTGCATATGACTGCAGACACAACAGCAAAAAGTTTGCAAAAATTGTCGCTAACGTATTTTCTGCAAATGGTATTAAAGTATTTCTATTTGAAGAATTAAGAACGACTCCTGAACTTTCATTTACTGTTAAGCATTTAGATTGTCATTGCGGAATTGTTTTGACTGCATCACACAACCCACCAGAATACAACGGCTATAAAGTATATTGGAAAGATGGAGGGCAACTAGTACCTCCTCATGATAAAATTTTAATTAATCTAATAAATGAATTAGATTACAGAGATGTCAAATTTAATGCTAACAAAAAATTAATTGAATTTATTGGATCTGATATAGATAGAGTATTTATTAAAAAATCTGTAGAAAATGGAAAATTAGAATTAAATAATGATAAGAACAGAAATGAATTAAGCATAGTATTCACATCTCTTCACGGAACATCTATTACTGCAGTTCCTGAATCATTAAAATTAGCTGGCTTTAAAAATGTACATATTGTAGATGAACAATCATTACCTAACGGTGATTTTCCAACTGTAAAATCTCCAAATCCGGAAGAACCTGAAGCTTTAGAAATGGCTATCGATCTTGCTAATAAATTAAACGCTGATATTGTAATTGGTACAGATCCAGATTGTGATAGGCTTGGGATTGCAGTAAGAGATAATTCAGGAAAACTAGTATTGTTGAACGGCAATCAAACAATGGTTGTTATGACAAAGTTTTTGATTGAACAGTGGAAAAATAAAGGTAAAATTAATAATAACCAATTTATTGGATCAACAATTGTTTCAACCCCAATGTTACCAAAATTAGCAAGTCATTATGGAGTAGATTGTAAAATCAGCCTTACTGGATTTAAGTGGATAGCGAAGATGATAGAAGACTTTCCAAAAATGGATTTCATTGCTGGCGGAGAAGAAAGTTATGGCTTCATGGTTGGAGATTTTGTCAGAGATAAAGATGCTGTAACCTCAACATTACTTGCATGCGAAATAGCAGCATTTGCAAAATCTAATGGAAGTAGTTTTTTCAATGAGCTAATAGATTTATATTCAACTCATGGCTTTTACAAAGAACGTCTGTTGTCAATAACTAAAAAAGGTAAAAAAGGAAGTGATGAGATAAAAAATATTATGAAAAAATACAGAAACACTCCTCCACATGAAATTAACGGCTCAAAAGTCATTTTGATTGAAGATTATTTAAATTCTACAGCAATTGATGTTAAAAATAATAGGTCAACAGAAATTGTAATTCCGAAAGCCAATGTATTAATTTTTACAACTGCAGATGACAGCAAGGTTGCTTTACGCCCAAGTGGAACTGAACCTAAAATTAAATATTACATTAGTGTTAACGATTGCCTAAAATCAAAAAATGAATTCAAAAAAATTAATATTGAATTGGAAGAAAAAATTGATTCTTTAATTTTGTCAATGAATTTATAACTATATGAAAGAAATCATCAAAAAATTATTGCCTTTCATTAAAAATTACAAGAAACATGTAGTATTAAACATTGTTTTCAATCTACTTTATGCAGCTTTCAGTACACTTGCATTTGTGTCTTTAATACCAATGTTAAATGTATTGTTTGATAAAACCCAAAAAATTACTCAAAAACCAACATGGAAAGGGATTAGTGACATAAAAAACTTTGCAAATGATTCCCTTAACTACAAAATCACAAACCTATTGGAAATAGGTAATGAACAAATTGCACTTCTAATTGTTGTCTCAATAGTCGTTGGAACATTCTTTTTAAAAAATCTCTTTGGCTATCTTTCTATGCAACATGTAATGTATTTAAAAAATGGAATTCTTACAGATTTAAGAAAACATATGTTTAAACATATTATTGACCTACCAGTAAGTTTTTATTCAAAAAGAAAAAAAGGAGATATTATGGCTCGGATTCTGGGTGATATTAACGAAATGCAAAATTCATTTTTTATAATTTTAGAGCTTGTTGTAAGAGAACCCCTAACTATTATCTTTTCGTTGATAGTTATGTTCACCTTAAGTTGGAAATTATCAATATTTGTTTTGTTATTTATTCCAATATCAGGTTTTGTAATATCAATTATCGGTAAACGTTTAAAAAAACAATCATTAAGAGCTCAGCAAGAATCTGGTAATTTAATATCTACTGTTGAAGAAACGCTTACAGGAATGAAAATAGTTAAAAGTTACAATGCAGAACCAACATTTAAAGACCGTTTTTCCGATTCAGCTGATAAAATACTGAGACTAATTAATAAAATTGGCTTAAAAAATAATTTAGCAGGCCCACTAAGCGAATTTCTAGGAATAATCACAATTGCTGTTTTACTTTGGTATGGTGGTAAACTTGTTTTAATTGAAAAAGTAATTGAAGGAACGACTTTTATTGGTTTTATGGGACTTGCATACGGAATATTAACTCCTGCAAAAGCAATAAGTAAAGCTTCATATAAAGTTAAAAATGGAATTGCTGCAGCTGACAGAGTCTTTGAAATATTAAAAAGTGAAGATAACATGGAGGATGCCATTGATGCTGTTACTTTAAATTCATTTAAAAACACTATCGAATTAAAAAATATTTCTTTCAAATATGAAAATGAAATAGTTTTAAAAGATTTTTCTTTAAATATTAAAAAAGGACAAACAATTGCTCTAGTTGGACAATCTGGTAGTGGAAAATCAACAATAGCTAGCCTTTTGACCAGATTTTACGATGTAAATAGTGGACAAATTAGTATTGATGGTACTGACATCAAAAAAATAACTAAAAAATCTTTGAGATCTAATATTGGATTAGTCACACAGGACTCAATTTTATTTAATAACAGCATAAAGAATAATTTGAAAATCGGTAATGAAAATGCTACTGAAGATGAAATTATTAAAGCTTTAAAGATTGCGAATGCTTGGGAATTTGTTAAAAATTTTCCTGATGGAATAAACACAAATATTGGCGACTCAGGCAATAATCTTTCAGGAGGTCAAAAACAGCGACTTAGTATAGCTAGGGCAGTTTTAAAAAATTCACCAATCATGATTTTAGATGAAGCTACGTCGGCTTTAGACACAGAAAGTGAGCGTGAGGTCCAGGACGCTCTTGAAAATATGATGAGGAACAGAACTTCAATTGTAATTGCACACCGATTGTCAACAATTCAAAATGCCGATAATATTATTGTAATGAAAAAAGGTGAAATAGTTGAACAAGGAAAACACATTGACTTATTAGAAAAAAAAGGTGTCTATCACAAACTAGTCTTACTGCAATCTCTAGATTAATTATTAATCATTTGCAAACACTGCAATAAAGTTTAATAAATGTAACTTTGGATGTAAATTTCAAAAATTATGCGCTTACATAAAAATTTATGTTATGCTGTTATTGATGGCATACTGGAAATCTTTAATGAAAAAAAGTATGCCGATAAGGTTATTCAAAAACTTCTCAAGCGTGATAAACGTTGGGGTAGCAGAGATCGAGGCTTTATTGCTGAAACAACTTATGACATTGTACGCTGGAAAAGACTTTATTGTGAAATTTCTGGTGTTAAAGAACCATTCAGTAGAGACGATACGTGGAGATTATTTGCTGTTTGGTTAGTGCTAAAAGGAATTAAACTTCCTGATTGGAAATATTTTAAAGATACTCCTTCAAGAAAAATTAAAGGTAAATTTGATAGCGCGATAAAAATAAGATGCTTAAAGGAATCTATTCCTGATTGGATTGATAAGCTCGCAGTGGAGGAATTAGGAGAAGTCTTATGGGAAAAAGAAATTTCTAAACAAAATGAACAGGCTGAAGTTATTATTAGAGTCAATAAACTCAAAACAACTAAGAAAAATTTAAAGGCTAAATTAGAACAAGAAAATATTAAAACTACTGAGATTAATGGTTATCCAGATGCTTTAAAATTAACTGAGCGAAAAAATGTTTTCAAAACAGATGCATTTAAGATGGGTTGGTTTGAAGTTCAGGATGCCTCATCGCAATTAGTAGCTGAATTTCTCGACGTTAAGCCTGGTATGAAAGTAATTGATGCTTGTGCTGGTGCTGGTGGAAAAACACTACATTTATCAGGCATAATGAAAAATAAAGGCTCATTGATTGCAATGGATATTTACGAAAGTAAATTAAAAAAACTAAAATTAAGAGCCAGACGAAATGGAATTCACAATATTGAATTAAAATTAATTGATTCCAGAAAACCAATTAAAAAATTAAAAGAGAAAGCTGATCGTTTACTTATTGATGCACCTTGTTCTGGTTTAGGAGTTTTAAGAAGAAATCCTGATACAAAATGGAAATTAAAACCAAATTTCATAAATGAAATAAAACAGACACAAAAAAATATTCTGCAAGATTACTCAAAGATGTTAAAGCATGGTGGAAAAATGGTTTACGCCACTTGTTCAATATTACCTTCAGAAAATCAACATCAAATATCATCATTTTTAGCCTCTGATCACGGTAAAGATTTTAAATTAATTAAAGAAAAGAAAATCTTTTCTCACGAAAGTGGTTATGATGGATTTTATATGGCTTTACTTGAAAAAATAATCACATGAAAAAATTACACTCAGTTATTATATTATTTTGTTTTCACTTTGGAATATCACAAATCCCAACAGGATATTATGACAATGCTACAGGAAATAGTTATAATTTAAAAACACAATTGCATAATATTATAAATCAGCAAAATGACCAAGGATACAGTGCTATTGATGGATTTTTTTCTGATTATGATATTGACAATTATTTTGAAATAGATTTTACTATTTTGGATATATACTCTGAAAACCCAAATGGTGATGATCCATATAACTTTACTCCAAGTGATGATGAATGTGGCAATTATAGTCAAGAGGGAGATTGCTATAATAAAGAGCATATTATTCCAAAATCGGTTTTTAATGAAGAGTCCCCAATGCAAGGTGATGCACATCACCTATTGCCAACTGATGGAAGAGTAAATGGATTTCGTGGAAATTTCCCGATTGGAAGAGTTGATGATAATAATTTATCATCACAATCAGGGATCTCAAATCCAACTCAAAATGGTTCAAAATTAGGAAACAACTTAAATGAAGGATATTCATCTGGATACAATGGAATTGTTTTTGAACCAATTGATGAATTTAAAGGAGATGTTGCAAGAATTCATTTTTACTTTGCCACTAGGTATGAAAATTTAATATCAAATTGGTCTGATTATGACATGTTTAATGGAACAAATGATCAAGTTTTTGATAATACTTTTTTAAATATTTTAATTGAATGGCATAACATGGATCCTGTTTCGCAAAAAGAAATTGATAGGAATAATGCAATTTATTACGAACACCAAGGAAATAGAAATCCATTTGTTGATCATCCAGAATATGTTAATGCCATTTGGAACTTTCAAAATGATGATGAAGCACCAAGCACTCCATTAAATCTTGTTGCTACTAATCCATCTTCAACAAGTATTGATTTGTATTGGGATCCGTCATCAGACAACATTGGAGTTAGCAGTTATGATGTATACATGGATGGAATATATAATACTAATGTTAACACAACAAACACAATCATAATTGGACTCTCACCAGAAACAAATTATTGTTTTTCTGTTATTGCTAAAGATTCATCTAATAACAGTTCAGCAGCATCTGAAATTTCATGTGAAACAACACTTGAAGGTAGTACAGGGAATATTGATTTATTTTTTTCAGAATATATTGAAGGAAGTGGAAATAATAAAGCATTGGAAATAGCTAATTTTACCGAAAACTTAATAAACTTAAATGATTATAGCTTGAAACTAAGCTCAAATGGTAATAGTAATTGGACTATTAACTATAGTTTTCCAAGTAATAGCAATATTGAAAGCGGAGAAGTATATGTTATTGCCAATGGAGGAGCAGCGATATGTAGTGAGGTCTATGACAATCTTAATAATAACATAACTGGGTTTAATGGGAATGACGCAATAGGATTATTCAAAAATGACATACTAATTGATATCATTGGTACACTTGGAAATAGTGATACTTTCGCACAAAACACAACTTTAGTTCGTAACTCTGACGTAGCTGCTGGATCATCAATTTTTGACATAAACCAATGGGATAGTTACGAAATTAATTCATGTGAAAATCTTGGTGTTCATAATCAAGTTCTTGGTGTTGAAAACCATATATTAAATAGTATAAAATTAGTATCTAATCCATTCAATGGAAATATTCTTGAAATAATATCTGCGAGTTACTTTAAATATGAAATTTTAAATATAAGTGGAGTTAAATTATATAATGGAAATATAAATCCAGGATTAAATCAAATACATGATTTATTATTAAGCTCTGGGACTTATATTCTTAAGTTGATATCAAAAAATAGTATTGTCGTTAAAAAAATTTTAAGGAAATAAAATAGCTTAAAATAAGCTGTTTAAAACCTGTGAATAATCATTTTAAATGACTTACAAAAACAATGATTTTTATTAACAAATAATTTAATTTTGTAGTGGTTCATTATCAATTATAATCTACTTATGATTCACTTCTTTGGAAACGCCACCAAAAACGTATTTGCAGTCCAGGCATCAAAACCATTAAGTAAAGATACAGTTACTAAATTATCATGGCTTTTCGCAAACCAACCAAAAATTGAATTAGAAGTCTTAAAATCTTCATTTATTGGTCCTCGAGCAGCAATGATAACTCCTTGGAGCACAAATGCCGTTGAAATCACCCAAAATATGGGGATAGATGGAGTCATAAGAATTGAAAAATTTGAGTCTGTAGATATTGATTTTAATGATTTTGATCCAATGATTTCTGAAAAATACGTAATCTTAAATCAAAATATATTCGATATTAATATTGAGCCTGAACCTGTACTAGATATATATAATATCTCTGAATTTAATAAAAAGGAAGGTCTTTCGTTAAATGATGAAGAAATCGATTATTTAAACAAGATTAGTGAAAAAATGGGGCGCCCTTTAACTGACTCTGAAGTATTTGGTTTTTCACAAGTTAATTCTGAACACTGTAGACATAAAATTTTTAATGGAACATTTATAATTAATGGTGAGGAGAAAAAATCTTCCCTATTTAGCCTAATAAAAGAAACTTCAAAACAAAATCCAAATAATATTGTATCTGCTTACAAAGACAATGTTGCTTTTATAAAAGGCCCAATAATTGAACAATTTGCTCCCAAAAGAGCTGATGTTGCTGAGAATTATGTAACCAAAGATTTTAAATCTGTTATTTCTCTTAAGGCAGAGACACATAACTTCCCAACAACTGTTGAGCCTTTTAATGGAGCTGCCACAGGGTCTGGTGGAGAAATTAGAGACCGCTTGGCAGGTGGTAAAGGATCAATACCATTAGCAGGAACTGCAGTGTATATGACTTCATACTCTAGACTTAATAAGAATAGACCATGGGAAAAAAATTTTAAAGAAAGACCTTGGTTATATCAAACTCCAATGGATATTCTAATTAAAGCTTCCAATGGTGCCTCAGACTTTGGAAACAAATTTGGTCAACCTTTAATTTGCGGCTCAGTTCTGACATTTGAGCATTGTGAAGATTCAATAAGACTAGGATTTGATAAGGTCATTATGCAAGCTGGTGGTATTGGATATGCTAAAGCAAATCAAGCAATTAAAGAAACCCCAAAAAATGATGATAAAATTATAATTTTAGGTGGAGATAATTATAGAATAGGAATGGGTGGTGCTGCAGTATCATCAGCTGATACTGGAGAATTTTCATCTGGAATTGAATTAAATGCAGTACAGCGTTCAAATCCAGAAATGCAAAAAAGAACAGCTAATGCTATTCGTGGTATGGTTGAAAGCGACGAAAATTTTATAGTTTCAATTCACGATCATGGGGCTGGTGGTCATTTGAATTGTTTATCTGAATTAGTTGAAGATACAGGTGGTTTAATTAATCTTGATGCTTTACCAGTTGGTGACCCTACCCTTTCAAATAAAGAATTATTAGGAAATGAATCACAAGAGAGAATGGGATTGATTGTTTCTGAAAAAAATCTTGAAATATTAGAGAAAATAGCAAAACGTGAACGATCACCAATATATGTTGTTGGAAAAGTTACAAATGACAACAAATTTATATTTGAATCTCCAACTAAGGGAACTAAACCTATGAACCTCAATCTAGAGGATATGTTTGGAAGTTCACCTAAAACTATAATGATTGACCAAAAAATTAAGATAAATTACAATAATATAAATTACGATAAATCTCAAATTGAGTATTATTTAGAACAAGTATTAAAATTAGAAGCTGTTGCATGTAAAGACTGGTTGACTAATAAAGTTGATCGCTGTGTTGGGGGAAAAGTTGCAAAACAACAATGCGTTGGACCTCTTCAACTTCCCTTAAATAATGTTGGTGTTATGGCTCTTGATTACAAAAATAATCATGGAGTTGCTACAAGTATTGGACACTCACCAGTAGCAGCTTTAATTAACCCTTCAAGCGGAAGTAGAAATGCTATAACTGAAGCACTTACTAATATTATTTGGGCTCCAATAAAAAACGGTCTAAACGGAATTTCACTTTCTGCAAATTGGATGTGGCCATGTAAAAACCCAGGCGAAGATGCACGTTTATATGAAGCTGTTAAAGCAGTTTCAGATTTCGCTATTGAATTAGGTGTCAATGTCCCAACAGGAAAGGATTCTTTGTCTATGAAACAAAAATATCCTGAAGGAGACGTAATTTCACCAGGTACTGTTATTATTTCTGCTGCTGCACATTGTGATGAAATTACTAACGTAGTTGAACCTCTATTCAAATTAGATTCAGGGCCTATTTATTACATAAATGTATCCCAAGATGACTTTAAATTAGGCGGAAGTTCGTTTGGTCAAATTAATAATAAGATAGGTAAAAATACCCCAGATATAAAGTGCCCTAAATACGTTAAAAAAGTTTTTGAAAATGTTCAAAAATTAATTCGAAATCAGAAAATAATTGCTGGTCATGACATTTCTTCTGGTGGACTTGTTACAACTATTTTAGAGCTATGCTTTTCAAACAATAATTTAGGAGCCAAAATTGATCTTACAAATTTGGGTGAAAAAGATACAATAAAAGTACTTTTTGCCGAAAATTCAGGAATTGTTTTTCAAGCAGTTGATGATTCGGTTGAAAAAGATTTTAAGACAAGTGGAATTGACGTCATAAAAATTGGATCAGTATTAAACAAATCAAGTCTCATATTAAATAATTTTGAAAATCAATATTGTCTAGATATTGAAAAATATAGAGATTTCTGGTATGAAACTTCATATTTATTAGATTCAAAACAAACTGCAAATGGATTATCAAAAGCGCGTTACGACAACTTTAAAAATCAACCATTAAGTTTTAATTTTCCAATTAATTTTTCAGGGAAAGTTAATGAAAAAGAAACCAATTACTACCGACCAAAAGCTGCTATAATTAGAGAGAAAGGAAGTAATTCAGAACGAGAAATGGCAAACGCCATGTACTTGGCTGGCTTTGATGTTAAAGACATCCATATGACGGATTTGATTTCAGGACGTGAAAATTTAGAAGATATACAATTTATTGGAGCTGTAGGTGGTTTTAGTAACAGTGATGTTCTAGGTTCGGCAAAAGGATGGGCAGGAGCTTTCAAGTATAATGAAAAAGCTAAAATAGCATTGAATAAATTTTTCTCAAGAAATGATACGCTGTCCGTTGGAATTTGTAACGGGTGTCAGCTTTGGATGGAGTTAGATTTAATCAATCCAAATCACGATATGCATGGGAAAATGACATATAACGATTCTAAAAAACATGAAAGTGCTTTCACATCTGTAAGAATACAAAAAAATAATTCTATAATGCTATCTAATCTTGAGGGAGCTACATTAGGAGTATGGATATCTCACGGAGAGGGAAAATTTTCTCTTCCATATGAAGAATCAAATTACAATATTGTAGCTAAATATACTTATAGTCAATACCCCCACAACCCAAATGGATCTGACTATAATACCGCTATGCTATGTGATTCATCAGGAAGGCATTTAGTTACAATGCCGCATATTGAAAGATCCATATATCCATGGAATTGGGCGCATTATCCAGACAATCGTAGTGATACTGTATCACCATGGTTAAGAGCCTTTGAAAATGCTAGAGACTGGATATTAGAATTCAATACCAATAACTAAATTTTTTTACTTTCATTTTAATACATTTCTAATTTTTTAGGCTGATATTTGTCAATTTTTTAAAAATGACTATTTTGCAGTGTAACAAATACACTCAAAAAAAATGAAAATTACTAGGCTGTTTGACTTTGCTTACTACCAATTAGAAACACATAATTTAGATGCTGCATTGGTAAGTAAAAAAAATGGCGGTTGGGTCAAAACTTCAACAAAAAGTTATTTGAATAAAGCAAATAGTCTTAGTAGAGCCTTACTTAAGTTAGGAGTTAAAAAAAATGATAAAATAGCTGTTATTTCCTCAACAAACCGTACAGAATGGTGTATTGTTGATATAGGAGTATTACAAGTTGGGGCACAAAACATACCAATCTATCCTACGATCTCTGCAAATGATTACGAATACGTACTTAATCATAGTCAAGCAACATATTGTTTTGTTTCCGATGAAGATGTTTTTCAAAAAGTAAAAAAAGTAAAATCAAATACTAAATTAAAAGAAGTTTACAGCTTTGATAAAATAGAAAATTGTAAAAACTTAAAAGACCTTTTAGAAATTGGAAAAGATACATCTAACCAGAAAGATCTTGAAATAAGAAAAAATGAAGTTAATGAAGAAGATCTAGCAACAATAATTTATACTTCTGGAACAACTGGCAAGCCTAAAGGAGTTATGCTTTCACATAAAAATATCGTTCAAAATGTTTTAGCAAGCATTCCTAGATTACCTTTAATTGAAGGATCATCTAGAGTTCTAAGTTTTTTACCCTTGTGCCACATTTTTGAAAGAGTGCTAATTTACATCTATCAACACGCTGGAGTAACTGTTTATTTCGCTGAAAGTTTGGAAACTATTGGCGCTAATGCACAAGAAATTAAGCCAAACTTAATGAGTGTAGTTCCGAGACTTTTAGAAAAAGTTTTTAACAAAATATATGCTAAAGGGTCGGAATTAAAGGGTTTAAAAAAACTTCTATTTTTTTGGGCAATTAACTTAGGAGAGAAATATGAACCTTATGGTAAAAATGGATTCTTTTATGAATTTCAATTAAAAATTGCAAAAAAATTGATTTTTAGCAAATGGAGGGCCGCTTTGGGAGGAGAATTAGAAACAATGGTTTGCGGAAGTGCAGCACTGCATCCAAGACTATCAAGGGTTTTCTGTGCCTCTGGAATGATGATTATGGAAGGCTATGGTTTAACAGAAACCTCACCTGTTGTAAGTGTTGGGATGCATGCTAATAAATTTTTTAAAATTGGGACTGTAGGAAAACCAATTTCTAATGTTGAAGTCAAAATAGCAGAAGACGGCGAGATTTTAATAAAAGGGCCAAATGTTATGCAAGGCTATTACAAAGACCCTGAAAGAACTGCATCTGTTATGACTGGTGATTATTTTCATACTGGTGATAAAGGTGAGATCGATTCCGATGGTTTTCTTAAAATAACTGGAAGAAAGAAAGAAATGTTTAAAACATCAGGGGGTAAATATATTATTCCCACTCTAATTGAGAATGAACTTAAAGAATCTAATTTTATTGAACAAGTAATGGTAATTGGAGAAAATGAAAAAATGCCAGCAGCATTAATACAAATAAACTTTGATTTTACTAAAGAATGGATTGATCGGAAAAATTTAAAAATTGACAAGGACCACGAAGAAATTATTAAATCAACTAAAGTTATCAATCGCATACAAATTGAAGTTGATAAATGCAATTTGCGCTTTGGAAAATGGGAACAAATCAAAAGATTTGAACTAACTCCTAATATTTGGTCAATTGAAAACGACCATTTAACACCAACTATGAAAATGAAACGTAGTGTTATTTTGAAAATTCACCAGAGTTTAGTTGATAAAATCTACAAATAATTTAGCTTAATACCCCACCCCATCCATAAAGTATTTAATAAATATACTATGCATGCATAATTTTTTAATAATTACTATGCATGCATAATATATTTTTATATATTTGAATTATACAATTTGAGATGAAAGATAAAACTATTGATTACGTATTAAGAACAACTTGGCTGGCAGTGCAAAAAATGTATAATGAAGAGGCTTCTAAATTTGGAGCAACAATGGCTACGGCATTTACCCTATTAAGTATTGATCCAAAAAAAGGCACCTCTTCAACATCACTTGGTCCTAAAATGGGAATGGAATCGACAAGTTTGTCTAGAATTTTAAAGAGTTTAGAAGAGAGAAAATTGATTAAACGTAACCCTAACCCTGAGGATGGTAGAGGTGTTATTATTAATTTAACAGAAAAAGGTTTAGAAAAAAGAGAAGACTCAAGACAAAGAGTTTTTACTTTCAATGATAGAATAAAAAGTGAAATTGAGTCTGAGAAACTCTCACATTTCTACAACGTCACTGAGACTATTTTAGATCTCATAAATGATAAAAAAATATTTTAAAGGCTTTTAAAATGAACAAAAGAAGCATTAACAAAATTGCTATTATTGGATCAGGAATAATGGGTAGTGGCATAGCATGTCATTTTGCTAACATTGGAGTCAAAGTTTTACTGTTGGATATAATTCCAAATGAACTAAACGATAAAGAAAAGTCACTTGGATTAAGTTTAGAGGATAAAGCTGTTAGGAACAGAATAGTAAATAATTCATTAAAAAATGCTTTTAAATCCAAACCCTCACC
Source organism: Flavobacteriaceae bacterium (assembly GCA_038106885.1). Taxonomy (GTDB): domain Bacteria; phylum Bacteroidota; class Bacteroidia; order Flavobacteriales; family Flavobacteriaceae; genus UBA3537. Next base: position 40,062 of record JAYNFX010000001.1, read on the forward strand.
CATTTACAGTCAGAAATTTAGTAATCGAATATCAACCGGGAATATTGAGGATGATTTACATAAAATTAAAGATGTTGATTGGATTATGGAAGTTGTTGTTGAGAAATTAGATATTAAAAAGAAAGTTTTTGATAAAATAGAAAAATATCGCAGTAAAGGAACTATAATTTCCTCAAATACATCTGGAATACCTATTAAATTTATGAGTGAAGGACGCAGTGAAGATTTTCAAAGACATTTTTGCGGAACTCATTTTTTTAATCCAGCAAGATATTTAAAACTCTTTGAAATAATTCCGGGTCCAAAAACAGACAACAATGTTATTAATTTTCTAAATATTTACTCAGAAAAATTTCTGGGAAAAACTCCTGTAATAGCCAAAGATACTCCGGCTTTTATTGGAAATCGAATAGGGATTTTTGGAATTCAAAGTTTATTTCACATAGTACAGAGTTTAAATCTTAGTATAGAAGAAGTAGATAAATTGACTGGGCCAGTAATTGGAAGACCTAAATCTGCAACATTTAGAACAGTTGACGTAGTTGGCCTAGATACACTAGTACATGTAGCAAATGGTATATATAAAAACTGTACAAATGATGAAGCCCATAATTTATTCAAGTTGCCAGACTTTATTTCTAAAATGTTAGAAAATAAATGGCTTGGTAGTAAAAGTGGACAAGGATTTTATAAAAAAGAAGGCAAAAAGATTAATGTTTTAGATTTGAAAACTCTTGAATATAAAGACAAAAAAAGAGTAAGGTTTGAAACACTTGAGCAAACAAAATCAATTGAAAATATTATTGATCGCTTTAAAATTTTGGTTAATGGAAAAGATAAAGCGGGTGAGTTTTATCGTAAAAATTTCGCAGCAATGTTTGCATATGTATCAAACAGAATTCCTGAAATTTCAGATGATCTATATAAAATTGATGACGCCATGAAAGCAGGTTTTGGTTGGGAACATGGACCATTCAAAATTTGGGATGCAGTTGGAGTAAGTTTTGGACTTGATTTAATAAAAAAGGAAGGGCTATCAGCTGCAAAATGGGTTTCTGATATGATTGATAATGATATTGATAATTTCTATTCTATAAAAGATGGTATTAGCTTTTTTTATAATTTATCAGACAAAAAACATGTTAAAATCCCTGGTCAAGATGCATTTATTATTTTAGATAACATCCGTGAATCAAAAGAAGTTTTTAAAAATTCCGGTGTTGTAATTGAAGATCTAGGCGATGGAATATTGAATTGTGAATTTCGCTCAAAGATGAACACAATAGGTGGTGATGTTCTTAACGGGCTTAACAAAGCTGTTGATTTAGCAGAAAAAAACTACCAAGGACTTGTGATAGGAAACCAAGGAGCTAATTTTTCTGTTGGTGCAAATATTGGAATGATTTTTATGATGGCAGTTGAACAAGAATATGACGAATTAAACGCTGCAATAAAATACTTTCAAGATACAATGATGCGAATGCGCTACAGCTCAATACCAACTGTTGCCGCTCCGCATGGTATGACCTTAGGAGGTGGCTGTGAGCTTTCTATGCATGCTGATATGATAGTCGCTGCAAGTGAAACATATATCGGCTTAGTTGAATTTGGTGTTGGACTAATTCCTGGTGGCGGTGGATCTAAAGAAATGGCGATGAGAGCTTCTGATTCATTTCAAAAAAATGATGTTGAGCTAAATATTTTACAAGAATATTTTTTAACTATTGGTATGGCTAAAGTTTCAACTTCTGGTTATGAAGCTTTTGATTTAGGTATTTTACAAAAAGGAAAAGATAAAATTATAGTAAATAAAGATCGACAATTGGCGACAGCGAAAGCTTACGCAAAATTAATGAATTATCAAGGGTATACTAAACCAATTAAAAGAAGTGATATAAAGGTTTTAGGCAAACAAGCTCTTGGAATGTTTTTAGTTGGAACTGATTCAATGCAAGCTAGCAAATATATTAGCCAACATGATCAAAAAATTGCTAATAAACTAGCATATGTTATGGCTGGTGGTGATTTATCTGAACCATCAATGGTTAGTGAACAATACTTACTAGATATAGAACGAGAGGCTTTCTTAAGCTTATGCACTGAACGAAAGACATTGGAAAGAATTCAGCATATGTTAAAAACAGGAAAACCATTAAGAAATTAAAAAATGAAACAAGCTTATATTGTAAAAGCGTACAGAACAGCTGTTGGCAAAGCACCCAAAGGAGTATTTAGATTCAAAAGAGCTGACGAATTGGGTTCAGAAACAATAAAATATATGATGAATGAGCTTCCAGAATTGGATGTAAACAGAATTGATGATGTAATTGTTGGAAATGCAATGCCTGAAGGATCTCAAGGATTAAACATGGCTAGATTTATTTCATTAATTGGATTAAACAGTGTTGATGTACCTGGAGTAACTATAAATCGTTTTTGTTCGTCTGGATTAGAAACCATAGGGCTAGCCGTAGCAAAAATACGATCAGGAATGGCAGATTGTATTATTGCAGGTGGATCTGAAAGTATGAGCTCTGTTCCAATGACAGGATATAAACCAGAGCTTAATTATGATACAATTAATTCAGGTCATGTTGACTATTATTGGGGTATGGGAAATACTGCTGAGGCAGTAGCTAATGAATTTAATATTTCAAGGTCTGATCAAGACAAATTTGCTTACAACTCACATTTAAAAGCATTAAAAGCACAATCAGAGGATAGGTTTAAAGACGAGATAGTCCCTATTACAGTAAATCAAACTTATGTTGATGAATATGATAAAAAAGTAACCAAAAAATACACTGTGTTCAAAGACGAAGGGCCAAGAAAAAACACCAATATTGAGGCACTTAGTGGCCTGAGGGCAGTATTTGCTAATGGTGGCAGCGTTACAGCTGGTAATTCGTCTCAAATGAGTGATGGTGCTGCATTTGTTATGATTATGAGTGAAAAACTTATAAAAGAATTAAAACTAAAACCAATTGCACGACTTGTAAGTTATTCTGTTGCTGGAGTAGAACCAAGAATAATGGGTATTGGACCTGTAAAAGCAATTCCAAAAGCATTGAAACAAGCTGGAATAAAACAAACCGATTTAGAATTAATCGAATTAAATGAAGCTTTTGCTTCTCAATCTTTGGCTGTTATAAGAGAACTGGATTTAAATCCCGAATTGATAAACGTCAACGGAGGAGCAATTGCACTAGGGCATCCTCTTGGCTGTACTGGGGCAAAGCTTTCTGTTCAATTATTTCATGAAATGAGAAAAAGAAAATTAAACTCTAAATATGGAGCAGTAACTATGTGTGTTGGTACTGGTCAAGGAGCTTGTGGCATATTTGAATTTTTAAATTAAATAACCGTTTAAAATTATGGAGGTTAAAGAATTATTAAGAGGTGGACAGTTTTTGATTAAAGAAAGTTCTTTTGAGGATATTTTCACCCCTGAAGACTTTAATGAAGAACAAATCATGATGAAAGAAGCCGTTAAGGAATTTAATGAGCGTGAAATCATTGCAAATCGACAGCGCTTTGAAAAAAAAGATTTTCAACTTACTGAAACAGTTATGCGAAAAGCTGGTAAAATGGGGTTCTTAGGTGTTTCTGTTCCAGAAGAATATGGAGGCTTAGATATGGGATTCGTATCTAGCATGTTAGTATGTGAATATATTTCTAGTGGAACAGGTTCCTTTAGCACAGCCTTTGGTGCGCACACAGGTATAGGTACAATGCCAATAACACTATATGGTACAGACGAGCAAAAGAAAAAATATTTACCAAAACTTGCATCAGGAGAATGGTTTGGAGCCTATTGTTTAACAGAACCTAGTGCTGGAAGTGATGCAAATTCTGGAAAAACAATTGCTGTTCTTTCAGATGACAAAAAGTACTATCACATAACAGGTCAAAAAATGTGGATTTCCAATGCAGGCTTCTGTAATTTATTTATTGTTTTTGCCCGAATTGAGAATGATAAAAATATCACAGGGTTTATTGTTGAGAATGATCCATTAAATGGTATAACATTAGGTGAAGAAGAAAACAAATTGGGTATAAGAGCGTCATCAACAAGACAGGTGTTTTTTAATGAAACAAAAGTACCTGTAGAGAATATGCTTTCTGAAAGAGAAAACGGATTTAAAATTGCATTAAATGCTTTGAATATTGGGCGTATAAAATTAGCAGCCGCCTGTCTAGATTCTCAAAGAAGAATAACTACTGATGCCATTACATATGCAAATCAGCGCAGGCAATTTAAAACCCCTATATCTCAATTTGGAGCGATTAAAATGAAATTAGCAGAAATGACTACAAATACATATGTAGGAGAATCAGCAAGTTACAGAGCAGCTAAAAATATTGAAGACAGAATAAAGATTAGAAAAGAAAATGGTGATCCACCCCAAATTTCAAAACTCAAAGCAGTAGAGGAATATGCTATAGAATGCTCTATATTAAAAGTATCTGTTTCTGAAGACGTCCAAAACTGTGCAGATGAAGGAATTCAAATTTTTGGTGGAATGGGTTTTTCTGAAGAAACTCCAATGGAAGCAGCTTGGAGAGACGCAAGAATTGCAAGAATTTATGAAGGAACAAATGAAATAAATAGAATGCTTTGTATTGGTATGTTAATAAAAAAAGCAATGAAAGGGCACATTGATTTATTGAATCCTGCAATGGAAGTTCAAGAAGAATTAATGGGTATTCCTTCATTTGAAATCCCTGATTTTAGTGAATTATTATCACAGGAGAAAGCAATAATAAAAAATCTAAAAAAAGTTTTTCTTATGGTTGCTGGTGCTGGAATAAAGAAATTTGGTCCAAAAATTGAAGAACACCAACAATTATTAATCAATGCATCTGATATTTTAATTGAAATATATATGGCTGAATCGGCTATTTTAAGAACTGAAAAGAACATTAAACGTTATGGCGAAGAAAATCAAATTCATCAAGTTGAAATGTCTCAATTATATCTTTATAATGCTGTGGATATAATCATAAAATGTGCTAAAAATGGGATAATTTCATTTACTGAAGGAGATGAACAGAAAATGATGCTAATGGGGTTAAAACGTTTTACAAAATATACTAATTACCCTAATATTACAGCTTTAAAAAATAGTATTGCTGATAAGGTATGTAAAGAGAATACGTACTGCTTTTAAACAAGCATACGTAGTTTAGTTGGTTAGCTGAAAACGCCCTCGCTCTCGCGAAGGCGTTTTCTTTTTAAAAAAAGAAAATAAACTTATATTTGATAATATTAAACCAAAAAAATGAAAGCCAAATATTTACTTCTATTTGTTTATTTTTTTTGCTTTCAGATCCAATTAACAGCACAAAAATACAATATTCAAGACTCCTTGAGAGGTTCTATTACTAAAGAGAGAATTTGGTGGGATTTAAAATATTATAATCTTGAAGTTAATATAAATCCAACGTTAAAAGAAATCAGTGGAAAAAATATTATTCAATATGAAGTTGTAGATAGTAGTAAGAAAATGCAAATTGACTTACAACCTCCAATGAAATTAACTAAAGCAATTCAAGACGGTAAATTGCTCAATATATCTCATCATAAAAATGTACACTACATTGATCTGATTAAGAATCAAGAACTCAATAAGATTGAAAGTATTGAGTTACATTTCGAAGGAAAACCTAAAGAAGCTATTAACCCACCTTGGGATGGTGGATTTACATGGAACAAAGATATTAATGGCATAGATTTTATTGCAACATCGTGCCAGGGACTTGGTGCAAGTGTATGGTGGCCTAATAAAGACCATATGTACGATGAAGTTGACAGTATGAAAATAAAGGTTAATGTACCAAAACACTTAGTTGCAGTATCAAATGGAAGATTAATTAGTTTTTCAAAAAATGAAAAAACATCATCCTTTACATGGTCAATATCAAATCCAATCAACAATTATGGAGTAAATATAAATATTGGAAACTACATAAATTTTGATGACTATTATGATGGTGAAAAAGGATTACTACAGATGCAATTTTATGTTTTAAAGCACAACCTAGAAAAAGCAAAAACACATTTTAAAGAAGCTCGAAAAATGATGGAAGCATTTGAGTACTGGTTTGGTCCCTACCCTTTTTATGAAGACACTTATAAACTGGTTGAAGTTCCATACTTAGGAATGGAACACCAAAGTTCTGTTACTTATGGAAATAAATTTAAAAATGGATACCTAGGTAGTGATTTATCAGAAACAGGTTGGGGATTAAAATTTGATTTTATTATTGTTCATGAGTCTGGACACGAATGGTTTGCTAACAGCATAACAAATAAAGACGTTGCTGATATGTGGATTCATGAAGGTTTCACTAGTTATGCTGAAAATTTATTTTTAGACTACTATCATGGCAAAAGAGCATCAGCAGAATATGTTATTGGAACAAGAAAAAGAATAAAAAATGATAAAGCAATAATTGGAGATTATAATGTAAATAACGTCGGATCTTCAGATATGTATTATAAAGCAGCAAATATGATCCATATGTTACGCCAATTGACAAATGATGATTCAAAATGGAGAAATATTTTAAGGAAACTAAATAATAATTTTTACCATAAAGTAGTTACATCAAATGAAATTGAAAAGTTTCTATCCAATGAAATTGGAATTGATTTAAAGCCATTCTTTAATCAATATTTGAGAGACACTAAAATACCTGTTTTTGAATACAAAATTCTCGAGAATAAAATGCATTATCGCTGGTCAAACGTCGTTGAAAACTTCAATATGCCAATTGAAATAATTATTGATAATTCAAAAAGATGGATTTATCCAACAGAGTCTTGGAAAATTAGTAACTTAAATTTTCAAAAAATTGATATCGACAAGGATTATTATGTTAAAGTAAAAAATACAAAATAGCTTATGAAATTTAGAATATTCAGCCTAGTTTACTTGTTTACAATATTTAGTTTTTCTCAAGAATTTGATATGAACTTGGTAAAAAATATGAAACCAAGAAATATTGGACCAGGCGGCATGTCAGGTCGTGTAACAGCAGTTGATGTTGTTTTATCCAATCCTGATATAATATATGTAGGCACTGCTTCAGGTGGTTTATGGAAATCAACTTCAGGTGGAGTTAATTGGAAACCAATTTTTGACAATGAAGTAACATCCTCAATTGGAGCTGTAGCTATTCAACAGTCTAATCCTGATGTAATATGGGTTGGAACCGGAGAGGGAAACCCAAGAAATAGTTTAAATGGCGGATATGGGATTTACAAAAGTAATGATGGAGGAAATACATGGAAAGTGATGGGATTAGAAAAAACTCGCCATATACATAGGGTTATAATTGATCCAACTAATCCGGATGTTGTATATGTTGGTGCAATAGGCTCACCTTGGGGAGAACACGCAGAACGTGGAGTTTTCAAAACTATTGATGGTGGTAAATCATGGAAAAAAATCTTATACGAAAATAAAAAAACAGGCATTGCTGATTTAGTCATGGATCCAAAAAATCCTAATAAATTAATTGCGGCAATGTGGGAGCATAAAAGAGAGCCATGGTTTTTCAATTCTGGAGGAAAGGGATCTGGTATACATGTAACTCATGATGGAGGTGAAAATTGGAAAAAACTTTCCGCTGAAGAAGGACTACCTAAAGGAGATTTAGGAAGAATTGGTTTAGCAATTGCTTCTAACAAAACTAATATTATATACGCACTTATTGAAGCTAAAAAAAATGGATTATACAAAAGTGAAGATGGTGGTTTGTCCTGGAAAATGATTAATGATAATTTAAATGAAATAGGGAATCGTCCATTTTATTACGCTGATTTATATGTAGATCCAGAAAATGAAAATCGGCTATTTTCAATATTTACATATGTGAATAAAAGTGAAGATGGTGGGAAGAGCTTTAAGCAGCTTATGCCAGCATACGGAGTTTCTAACGGAATACATCCCGATCACCACGCTTGGTGGATTCATCCAAGTAATGGTAATTTTATGATCGATGGAAATGACGGCGGTCTAAATATTACTAAAGATGGGGGTGAAAATTGGAGGTTTGTTGGGAATTTACCTGTAGCTCAATTTTATCATATAAATATTGATAACGAAATTCCTTATAATGTGTATGGTGGAATGCAAGATAACGGATCATGGAGAGGGCCAGCATATGTTTGGAGAGACCAAGGTATTAGAAACTCGTATTGGCAAGAAATTAGTTTTGGAGATGGCTTTGATGTTATACCTGATCCTGAAAATTCAAGATATGGATGGTCAATGAGTCAAGAGGGCTATGTTAATAGATATGATTGGATAACTGGAAATAATTACACTGTAAGACCTATTCAAAAAGACCCGAATATAAAATTACGCTTCAATTGGAATTCGGCAATAAATATTGATCCAAATAACAGCAATACAATATTTTTTGGGAGTCAATTTGTTCATAAATCGACTGATAAAGGACAAACTTGGGAAATAATTTCTCCAGATTTAACAACAAATGATCCAGATAAACTTAATCAAAGTGAAAGTGGTGGTTTAACAATGGATGCAACTGGAGCTGAAAACTATTGTTCTATTTTAGTTATTGAGCCATCTAAAATTGAAGAAGATTTGATATGGGTTGGTACTGATGACGGACAAGTTCATTTAACCAAAAATAGAGGGAACAATTGGATAAATCTTACTAGTAATATTAAAGGTTTGCCAGATGGCAGTTGGATTACTCAAATTAAAGCTTCGAATAAGAACAAAGGCGAAGCCTTGTTAGTTGCTAATGATTACAGAAGATTCAATTATGAAGCATATGCATTTAAGACTATAAATTACGGTAAAACTTGGAAGCGTATTTTAAATAATAAAGATGTGAAAAGTTATGCACTATGCATTGTCGAGGATAATATTGAAGCTAATCTAATTTTTCTTGGAACAGATGATGGTTTATATATATCAATAGATGCTGGAGATAATTGGACTAAATGGACAAATGGATTCCCAACTGTACCAGTAAAAGATCTTATAATTCATCCTAGAGAAAGTGATTTAGTTATAGGGACATTTGGAAGAGCAGCATGGATTATTGATAACATAGAACCTTTAAGAGCAATTGCAAAAAACAATAAAGTTTTATTGGATACAATAAAACTTTTTTCTCCTCCAACAGCATACAAGGCTGCTTTTCAACAACCTACAGGAAGTCGTTTTGGAGGAGATGCACTTTATCATGGGACTAATAGACCTCGTGGAGCAAAACTTAGTTTTTATTTTAATGCAAACAATAAACTTGAAAATGATAGCATAACAAATTGGGATAGTTTGTACATGAAAATTTATGATAATAAAAAATTGATTAGAACATTAAAGAAAAAAGCGCCTAAAGAAAGTGGTATTAATTATTTCTATTGGTACATGGATGAAAAAGGAATTCAATGGCCATCAAAAAAAATAAAAGAATCTAATTATGAGCCATATGGTGTTAAAGTTCCACCTGGGAAATTTAAACTAATTTTAGAATATGGAAATTTAAAATCAGAACAATTTATTCAAGTAAAAAATGACCCTAGAATAGAATTAGATTCTGAAAAAGAAAAAGAAATTTACAAAAATCTTAAACTATTAGAATCATATCAAAAAATCACATCTAGGATAACGCATCAACTTGCCCAAAGTAAAGAAATAGCAGTTAATCATCAAGATCTATTGAAAAAATTTAATAATGATGAGTATAAAGAAAATTCACAGCTAACAGAAAAAACTATAAATGAGATTGAAATCTTGTTCGAATTAATTTTTGGAAAAGAGGATAAAAGACAAGGAATCACTGCAGAACCAACTTCTACTCTTCTTGTAAGACTTAGAGAAGCTCAACAATATGTTAGTAGTCGCCAAAATGGGATAACACAAACTGAAAAAACACTAATTAAACAGCTAAAAAAAGATTTAAAAAATGTTATAGTTAAAGTCAATAATTTTTTTGATGAAGATTGGATGAAATTTAAATCTTCACTAGAAACGGTCAATTTATCTCCATTTAAAAAAATTGAAACATTTGAACTAATAGAATAAAATTAAATTTTAATAACTTTATAAAAACACGCTTATGAAAAAAATAATTTTTTCTTTATGCATTATTCTTGCATTTTTTACTTGCAAATCCAAAACTGACAATTCTATAATTGATAAAGTTGATTCTAAAATTAGTGGTTCTGATGATAATCCATCAAAATACCTTGTTATTGATTTAAACCCAAAAAGTAATAGTCGTGTTATTGGAAAAGTAAGGTTTGTTCAAGTTGGAGAAAATGTTATTATGACAGCAAAAGTATCTGGTCTTGATGAAGGTGAACATGCCATTCATATACATGAAAAAAGTGACTGCTCATCAGACGATGGAAAATCTACAGGAGGACATTGGAATCCAACAGCTCAACCACATGGTAAGTGGGGCTCAAAGAAAGGATATCATAAAGGAGATATTGGAAATTTTATTGTTGAAAATAAGAAAAATACAACAATAAAATTTACTACAGACCAATGGTGCATCGGGTGTGGAGATAAAACAAAAGATATTTTAGGTAAAGGACTTATAATACATAAGGGGGTAGACGATTTTGTATCACAACCATCAGGTGCAGCTGGTAGCAGAATTAGTTGTGCAGGGATCATCGAATAAAATAAAAATTACTTTGTTATGAATCCTTCTTCAAATGGTTGGTTCAAAAAACTATTAAAGCTTGCTGAAAAAGAGAATGATTGTATTATATCATCAAAAAATGAATTATACCATAAATTAAAGTCTGTAGGCTTTATTTATGGCAGCAATGTTTCGTTATTATTTGAGAGTTTAAAAAATAAAGATTTTAATCAAGAGGAACGTTGTAAAATAAATTACATATTATCATTATTTTATATTAATAAACTTAATAATAATGATGATAATTTTGAGTCAAACCTTAAAGAATTTTATCAAAATATCGGCTTTTATAAACGTAACTTTTTTAATGGATTAATTGGTGACGATATTGAATCTATAGTACATAAAAGAATTCAAATTAATAATAATATATTTTCCAAAAATTATAGTTTTTTTGTTACTAATTTTTTACTTTTTATTGACATTTTATCCTATAATTACTTCTTAAAAAATCCAAGCAAAACTGTTGATTATCATACAGAATTAGAAAATTTTATCCGTGAAATTATTGTCGAAATTCTAATCTCAAAGAATAAAAAAAGTGATTATGAAAAAACTTTAATCAATTTACTAGAATCATCATTTAGAACAGAGAATAACAAAAATTATCAAAGTGAATTTTTAAAAATTGATGATATTGCAGAAATTGAGAGAAATTACTTGCTTGACTTAGCATGTATGGCTTCTTGGAATGAAAAAAATCATAACACAGACAATAAATTTTTTAATGAATTTAAAGTTAAATTCCAATTCGGTATTGATGAAATAAACCAATCTAAGTCAGACATAGATAATTTTTATAATAACAATAAAGGCGATTTGTCAATTTTAAGTACACAGAATTTAGCTGTTAGATTTTATGAACATTCGGCAAACACAGTTAAAAAATTAATCACTAGAAACAGTAAATATTTATTTCAAGAACTAAAAGAAAGTAAAGAACTAGTAAAATTACTCTCAGAATCAACAGTTAGAAATTTAACCCCTGAAGAACAAAATAAAATGCAAGAACAACTCATGGATATATTAAAATCCATACCTAGTTTGGCAATTTTTTTACTTCCTGGAGGAGCTATCTTACTTCCTTTATTTATAAAATTTATACCCAAACTATTACCATCTGCATTTGATGAGAATAGAATTGATGAAAACTAACTCAATATGAAAAAATACATTTTTTTTACTATAGCTCTTTGTATGATTAATTGCAGTAAAAACAATTCAAAGAACAAAATAGAAATAAATAATTATTACATTCAAAAAATTGAAAATGAACGTAAAGAAAGAGATGAAAGAAGAGTTAAATATCTAAAAATTAGCGGATTGTTTAAATTAAATAAAACAAACTATTTAAACTTTGATCAAAATGATAAACTATATGTAAGTAATTCGAAATTAAATACTACAATTGGTAAAATTGAAATTGAAAAAAAAGAAGTGAAATTCATTTCCAAATCTGAAGAAAAAATTACCAATAAGAAAAATAATATTATCAAACTAAAAAAATTAGAATTAAACAAAATTGGGGATTCCGAAATGTTATTCTACAAGAATTTCAGTTGGAGAATAATTACACGATCAAATGAACTTTACGTAAGAATTTGGGACGAAGATAATCCAGCTGTTAAAGAATTTCAGAGTTTCGAAAATTATGAAATAAATCCAAATTTAATATTTAATGCTAATTTTAAATATTATAAATCTAGCCAATTCAAAACTGTTGATTCAAAGCTTGGAATAAAAGACATTACAAATTTTATAGGAGAAATAGAATTCGAATACTTAGGAAAAAACTATTTTCTTGAAGTTGGAGAAAATGGTTGGATTATGGTTGGAGATTACACTAATGGAGATACCACTTATGGCAGTGGTCGCTATTTGTATATTGATTTACCAGAGAAAGATGGTAAATGTTTAATTGATTTTAATTACCTGTATAATCCCCCGTGTAGCTATTCAGATTATACAACATGTTTATTCCCAAGTTTAAAAAATAGACTTCCAATTAAAATTGAAGCTGGAGAACTATTTAAATTCAAAAATTAATAAGTAAAGCGTAACAAATTAATAAAAAAACGTCTTACTTTAAATTAGTCTATATTGGAAAAAATCGATGAGAATAAATTTGTAGACCTAGTTGACAAACATCAAAACTTGGTTCATAAAATTTGTAAGCTATATACAAATAGCATAGCTGAGCACAAAGATTTATTTCAAGAAATTACTATTCAACTTTGGAAAGCATATCCAAAATTTAGAGGAGATTCAAAATTTAGCACATGGATGTATCGTGTTGGAATAAATACTGCAATAACAATCTACCGAAAATCAAAGCGAAGAATAAGAAGCTATAACTTTGATGATGTTTCCTACAAGATTCCTGAGGACAATCCTTACAATGACCAGGAAGACAAACAATTAGAGGCTATTTATGAAGCTGTCAAAGCATTAAATGATATTGAAAAGGCAATTGTATTTCTTTATCTAGAAGATAAATCATATAGAGAAATTAGCGAAACTATCGGTTTAACAGAAGTTAATGCTAGAGTAAAAATGAATAGAATAAAAAATAAATTAAAAAAACAGTTAAATCCTTGATTATGGATGAATTAAAACAATTAAAAAAGGACTGGCAAAAAGATAAAAAATTTCCAAAAATTAATAAAAGTGAAATTTATAAATTTTTACACAAAAAATCCTCTTCAATTGTCAAATGGATTTTTATAATAAGTATTATAGAATTTAGTTTTTGGTGTATTATATCCTTTTTGATTAAAGACAATGAAAATCAACAGCGATTTGATGAATATGGAATGGAATATATTATTTGGCCGTTAATGATTACAGGATACGTTGTATTATTTTACTTTTTTGTTTTGTTCTATAGAAATTACAAGTCAATTTCAACAACTGTAAATTCTAAAGCACTAATGGAACAAATTTTAAAAACCAGAAAAACTGTAAAATACTATGTTGTATTTAACTTAATATTTTTATACATATCTATGGCTATTGGAGTTATGATTGAACTTAACAATAACCCTGACGTATTATTACAGACATCAAAATTTACTGAATCAGGAGATTTCTATATTTTTTATGGAATTGTTATTCTAATAACTCTTTTAGCAATGGGAGTTATTACTGTCTTTTTTCTAATATTTTACTATTTGATATATGGTATTTTATTAAAAAAATTAAAGAAAAACTACAAAGAGTTAAAGGCAATTGAAAAACAATAAGCTATCACCAATCTCGTTTTTTATTTAAACGCTCATTTTCAATCAATTCTTCCTGGGAAATTACCTTCAAAAAAGAAGGATGTTGTTCTATTGAATATTCAATCTTTTCGACAATTTGTTCAATAGATTCATTTTCGTAATCAATCTTTAAGGGTTTCTTAATCTCCATTGATTGCAAAATGTTTTTCTTCTTAATCCTAATCCCTTTTTTATCAAAAGCACGTCTGAAACCATCAATAACAATTGGAACAACTACTGGCTTGTAATGTTTTATGATATGAGCAGTTCCTTTTCGAATTGGCTTGAAAGGTGTTGTTGTACCTTGCGGAAATGTTATAACCCATCCATCATCAAGTGCTTTTTTAATATTTGAAATATCACTCATTTTAACTTGTCGATTCACATCTTTTCCTGATGCCCTCCAAGTACGTTCAATACTAATTGATCCCGCGTATGCAAATATTTTAGGCAACAAACCAGACTTCATCGTTTCTTTTGCAGCAACATAATAAAGATTTAATTTGGGGTCCCACAAATAACCAACATTTTTTAATGTATCATCTCTTCCGCTTAGAGCTGCGTTAAAAACATGAAACATTGCAACAACATCTGCAAAATAAGTTTGATGGTTAGAAATAAATAAAACATTAGTTTCAGACAATTCACGCAAAATGTTAGAACCCTCTATTTTTAATTCATTAAAACCGTGATATCTTTGGTGACTAATTGCACCTAAAATTCTAATAATCCATTTTTTGATTAAGAGATATTGACCAAAAATATTTTTTTTGAATAAATTCATGCAAAAATAAAATGCAAACCTAAGCTATTTTTTATTAATCAAATTTAAAAGACTAATTATTTCGATTAAAATCATTGCTGTCGCTCCCCAAATAATATGTCCATTAAAAACAAATGAAGGAACTGAAATAGTTGGTCCGTAAGAAGTTTTTACAATTGATTTTTTTTGATTATTGGAATTTAAAATTGATTTTAATGAAACTTCAAAAATAGAATCAATTTCCGAAATTTGAGGAGTGAAATTTGGTGTTTTTAAAGTATATCCAATGTAGGGCTTGACAACAAAATTACTTGGCGGAATAAAAACCTCAGTCATTGGTCTTATAATTCTAATTGTCTTGATGTCGACTCCAACTTCTTCATGAGTCTCACGAATTGCGGTTTGAGATAAATCAATATCCTGTTTCTCGGGTTTACCGCCTGGAAATCCAACTTGAGAAGAGTGTATACCTGAATTAGATTTTCTGACTATAAACACTACAGATGTTTCTTTATTTCGACCCGGGTAAAATAAACATAAAACAGCTGCAGGATTTGCTTTATTACTTGATTTATTAAATTTATTAATTAATTGATCTCTGAATGGTGGAGCCATTAATAATTGAAATTTTTCACCTGGTAGTTTCAATGTATTAATTTCATTAATAATTTTATAAAATGTACTAAATCTCATATATTTCAAAAACAAATAATCTTACAACTAACATGCGCTATTTTTGTCTATTTTTTTTTATGTTAAACTGTCAAGTTAAGAAATCTGATCCGATAAAAGTAAATTCTGAAATCCAAAGTGATATTAAAAAAGTCAATTCCCAAAAAACCATTAGTGAAATTGATAAAGAGTTTTTAATCAATGATGAAAATGTTATGGAGTTTTTTTTAGAATACGATAAACTAAATAAAGAAAATAAGGTGAGAATATATACTGATTATGGCAGTATTGATATACGGCTATTTGAAGAAACTAAATTCCATAGGTCCAATTTCATTTATCTGACCAAAAAAAAATATTTCGATAATACTCAATTTTACAGAGTCATAAATAATTTTATAATTCAAGGAGGTAATAGCGATGACAAAATAACACTTGATAAAAGAAAAAAAATAGGTCGTTATCTATTACCAAATGATAATAAAAAAGGATTTAAACATAATAGAGGAATGGTGAGTATGCCCAGTAGCGCAGTTCAAAATCCTTACAAAATGGCATCACCTTATGAATTTTTTATAGTTCAACAAAAAGGTGGAGCACATCATTTAGATGGTGACTATGCAGTTTTCGGAAAAGTAATTTCTGGAATGGATGTAGTTGATAAAATTGCGTCAATGCCGACCGATAATGGTGACTGGCCTGAAAAAAATATCTACATAAATAAAATTGAAATCATAAACTAAAATTTAATTTTAACCTTAGTTTTGACTATTACAAAATAGTAATAAGTAAAATTTATAAATTTGTACAAAACGTTTGAATGACAATAACTCAATTATTATATGTTTTAGCTGTTTCAGAACATAAAAATTTCACAAAAGCAGCTCAAAATTGCCATGTTACTCAACCAACATTGAGTATGCAAGTACAAAAACTTGAGGAAGAATTAAATGTTCAAATATTTGATCGAACAAAAAAACCTATTGAACTAACCAATGTTGGAAAAAAAATAGTAAATCAGGCTAAAAATATTGTTGCGGAAGCTGATCGTATTGCTGATATTGTTGATCAAGAAAAGGGATTCATTGGAGGAGAATTCAAATTAGGTATAATTCCAACTGTAATGCCAACACTATTACCAATGTTTCTTAAAACATATGTAAAAAGATATCCAAAAGTAAAATTAAAAATAGAAGAACTTACAACAGACGAAATTATTAATAGACTTGAAGATGGAAATTTAGATGGAGCAATTGCTGCATCTCCGCTTAATGTTGATAACATCAAAGAAAGAGTTCTTTATTATGAGCCATTTGTTGGATACATTTCACCTAATCATAGATTAAAAATTAAAACTGAGATAGAAACATCTGATCTAGATATAAATGACATTCTAATTCTTGAAGATGGACACTGTTTTAGACAAGGTGTCTTAAATTTATGTAAAATAAAAAAAGAACAAGAGCTAGATAATTTTCAGTTAGAAAGCGGTAGTATTGAGATGCTGGTTAAATTAGTTAACGAAGGAATGGGTATGACATTGTTACCATACCTAAATACATTAGATTTAAAAGATAATGAAAAAGAAAACCTAAGATTTTTTGTTAATCCTTCACCTGCTAGAGAAGTCAGTTTATTGTACAATAAAAATGAATTAAAAATTCAAATTATAGATAGTATTCAACAAATAATTTCAGGAATTATTAGAGGAGCAATTAAATTCCAAGACGTCAAAATCATAAGTCCAAAATAGATTAACTAAATAACTATTTTAAATACACACGACATTGCTCAAGCTCAGGATTTTGAAATATTAAAGATTGAACATATATTTTTAGCTCTTCTTTCTCATATGGCATTAAGCGCAGCATGGCTTTTTGAAGTTCTAAACAAAATAATTGAGGATTGAAACTAACTTTTTTTAAAACTGATTTTGTGTATTCAAACATTGCTCTAGACATAGTTTATTTGTTTATAATTTTAAAAGAGTAGTTATAATCAATAAGCAAAATGTTTATTTATTAAATTTAAATAAAATAATTGAAAAAATTGTTATGGCTTCAATTTTAAACTCCAAGTAAATGAAAATTTTGAAATCACATCACCTTTGGAATCTATTCCGTCTGCATTTAAAATAATTGTTTGTGACTCTTTTGTTTCAATAGCATTTTTCAATGCCTTATCGATTTCAAATCCTTGATCACATTTAAACCTGATAATCCCCCTACCCTTTTTTATGAATTCAGCGTCATTACTAACAACAAGCATTGAAATTTTTTTGTTTAATTCCTTTAGTTTAATAATAATTAAAGCACCAGTAGCAAGCTCAGCTGACATACCCTGAACTGCCCAATACATTGATTTGAATGGATTTTTATTTATCCATTTGTGGCGTACAGAAGTTATACAACTAGATTGATTTATTGATTTAATCCTAACTCCGCATAAAAAAGCAGATGGAAGATTTAATGCTACAAAAAAATTAAGCTTTTTTACTGAACTAACCATTTAAATAACTTAGGTAGCTAATATACTGTTATTTTAAAAATATAATTAATAAATAAGTTTATACAACATAATATATAACAATAAATGAGTGATAAATATTTTAAAATCATTATTGTATTTTAGTGTTTCAAAATTTAACTATGAAAAAAATATTTCTTTTTATTATAATAATGTGTTTTAATCCATCCAATGCACAACAACTCAATATACCTAGCGATACAATTGTCAAAACTTATCACAAAACATTAATTAAAGGAGTTGAAATTAACTACTCTGCTGAGGCGGGTATGCAACCTGTATGGAACAATAAAGGTGAAGTAATTGCAAGCTTATTTTATACTTATTACAAAAGAGAGTTTAAAAAAAATTCTGTAAAAAATAAACAAAGACCAATAATAATTTCATTCAATGGCGGTCCAGGATCCGCGTCAGTATGGATGCATATGGCATATACTGGGCCAAGAATACTCAATGTAGATGACGAAGGCTATCCAATTCAACCATATGGCTTCAAAAGTAATCCTTATTCAATTCTAGATGAAGCTGATATCGTTTTTGTTAATCCAGTTAATACTGGATACTCAAGAATGATAGCTAATTCTGAAGGTGAAATGCCAGAACGCGATCAATTCTTTGGTATAAATGAAGATATATCTTATCTATCAGAATGGATAAATACATTTATAACAAGAAAAAATTTATGGGAATCTCCTAAATATATCATTGGAGAAAGTTATGGAGGGACAAGAGTTATGGGATTATCCTTAGCATTACAAGAAAACCAATGGATGTATTTAAATGGTGTGATTCTAGTTTCTCCTGCGGATTATAAAACATTAAGAGTTGGTGGACCAGTCTCATCAGCACTTAACTTACCTTATTATACTGCTACGGCATGGTATCATAATATGCTTTCAAAAGAACTACAATCTAAAGATTTAACTGAAATACTTCCAGAAGTTGAATATTTTACATTAAACACTTTGTTACCCGCATTGGCTAAAGGAGGTTTTATAAGTGTCGATGAAAGATTGAACATAAGCAAAAAAATGTCTTTTTACTCTGGTTTGAGTCAAAAATCAATACTTCAATATAATTTAAATGTTCCAAATTATTTTTTTTGGAAAGAACTTTTAAGAGAAAAAACTGGACAAACTATTGGCCGCCTTGATTCAAGATATCTAGGAATTGATAAAAATGAAGCTGGTTCTAGTCCTGATTACAATGCTGAGTTATCATCTTGGCTTCACTCATTTACTCCAGCAATAAATCATTACATCAAAAACGAATTAAAATTTGTAACTGATGTTAAATACAATATGTTTGGACCTGTTAGACCATGGAATAATGATAATGATAACACAAGAGATAATTTACGTTCAGCTATGGCTCAGAATCCATATTTGATGGTATTAAACCAATCAGGTTATTATGATGGAGCGACTACATATTTTAATGCCAAGTACACACTATCACAAATTGATCCCAGTGGGAAAATGAAAGAAAGATTAAAATTTAAGGGATATCGAAGTGGACACATGATGTATTTGAGAAAAGAAGATCTGATTCAAGCTAACGAAGATTTAAGAGAATTTATTAGAGAATCGGCATCAAACGGAAAGCCTGCTAAATACTAATGCTTAAAAAGAAGGTAAGTATTTTAATTCCCTTTAAAAACACTGAAAATTATCTAAATGAGTGTTTGGATTCAATAGTCAAACAGTCTTATTTAAATTGGGAAGTAATATGTGTAAATGATCATTCAATAGATTCAAGTCTCGAAATTGCAAATAAATTTGCACTTTCAAATCCTAAAATTAAAGTAGTTAATAACAAAGGAAATGGACTTATAGATGCATTACAGACCGCATATAATTTATCCACAGGTGATTTAATCACAAGAATGGATAGCGATGATATAATGTTGTCAAATAAAATTTCTTCAATGGCAGAGGACCTATTAAATTTTGGAACAGGCCATATAGCCCTTGGTATGGTTAAATACTTTTCTGAAAAAGAACTCGGTAATGGTTATAAAAATTATGAAACATGGTTAAATAGTCTTACTTCAAAAGGATTGAATTTTAATGAAATTTATAAAGAATGTGTAATACCATCTCCGTGTTGGATGGTACACAGGGAGGATCTTGAAAAAGTAAACAATTTTGAATCTAAAATTTATCCTGAAGATTATGATTTAGCTTTTCGGTTTTATCAAATTGGGTTAAATTGTATAAAATCAAATAAAGTGTTACACATGTGGAGAGATTACCCAAATCGAACATCAAGAACTAATCCAAATTATGCTGATAATTCGTTTTTAAAATTAAAAATCAACTACTTTTTGAAGCTATCTTACAATGAAAACAAAAAATTAGTTGTTTGGGGGGCAGGAAAAAAAGGAAAAAAAGTTGCACATATTTTAAATGAATTAAGAGTTTCTTTTTTATGGGTATGCGACAATCCAAAAAAGATCGGAAAAAAAATATATGAAAACTATTTAGAAGATTGGCAAATTATATCAAACTTGTCAAATTATCAAAGTATAATAACAATTGCAAATCCAGAAGCTCAGAACTTTATAAAGAGTTTTTTTAAAAAGAAAAACAAAGTTGAATTGGTAGATTATTTCTTTTTTTGTTAACTCATTAATTGAATTATATTTGATTAAATATTTTTGATTTATGCAATTTGCAAAACCAGAACTACTTTTCCTATTATTAGCCGTTCTAATTCCAATTATAGTACACCTATTCCATTTTAGGAAATTTCAAATTGAACCATTTACTAATGTAGATTTTTTAAAAAAAATAAATATTAAAACAAGGAAAAGTTCGAAATTGAGAAAATGGCTAGTATTAATTTTAAGAACTCTAGCAGTAGGCTCTATCATTATTGCTTTTTCACAACCATTCAAATCAGATTTAGTTGATAGAAATTTAGATAATGAAATAATTTTTTACATTGATAATTCATTCAGTATGCAAGCCAAAGGTGCCAATGGACCATTATTAAAACATACTATTCAAGAATTAATCACAAGTGATATCCCATCAGATCTGATAACAGTTATAACTAACAATAACACCTTTAAAAATTTCACTAAAAAACAGCTTAAAAATTCATTAATTGGAATTGATTACACTAATCTGCAACTTTCACCAAAAGAAATAATACTTAAAGCGAACAACCTATTTTCAAAAAAAAATAATAAAAAAGATTTAATTATAATTTCTGATTTTCAGAAAAAAAATAAAGATTTTACAATTCCAAAAAATCTCAATTTTAATTTATTTCTCGTAGATAAAAAACCCGAAAATTATGAAAATAAATACATTAGTAATGTCAAGTTTGAATCAAATAATAATAACTATAATATCAGTATTCAATGTAAAACAAACAATGACACAACCAGCTCAATCTCCCTTAGTCTATTTAACAAAAATAAATTAATTGGTAAATCGCTTTTGAAAAAAAATAATGACTTCAGAACTAATTTTAGTTTATCAAAAAATGAATCCATTTTAGGAAGGTTTGAAATAAATGATAATGGAGTAAATTATGATGATAATTTCTATTTTAACATTGGAAGAGAAGAATTTATTTCTGTATTAACTATAGGAAACAAAAAATCAGATTATTTGTCAAAAATATTCACTAAAGATGAATTTTTATATAGATACAGTTCTGTAAAAAATATTGAATTTGAAAAATTTCAGAATTATGATTTAATCATTATTAATGAGGTTAACAATTTATCAAATACATTAATAAATGAATTAAAATCATTTATGAATAATGGAGGTAGGGTATTGTTCATCCCTTCTATTGATGGGGACTTAGATAATATCAATAACCTGCTTCGGATTAAAAATTTAAAATTCAATAATCTTTCTTTAAACAAAAAAAGAATTACTGAGATTAATTTCAAACATCCTATTTTCAAAGAAGCTTTTAAAAGAGAAGTTTCTAACTTCGCCTACCCTGAAATAAAAAAACATTTTACAACAAATGGAATTTTCACAAGTATGCTTTCATTAGAAGATGGGGAAGTATTTTTATTACAAAAAGATAATTTATTTGTTTTTAACTCAGCTATTAACAATGATAATTCAAATTTTATAGATTCTCCAATTATTGTCCCTACTCTCTACGGATTAGGCAAATCAAGTTTTAAAGCCAAAGAACTATACTACTATATTGGTAAAAAAAACAAATTTGATATAAATTTAAAACTGCAAAAGAATGAGATTATAAAACTTAAAAAAAATAATAAAACTTACATTCCGCTACAAAAAAACCAAAATGGTAAGCTTGAGATAAAATTTGATAATTTAGAATTAGAAGATGGTCACTATCTGTTAGTGAATAAATTTGATACAATTAAACATTTAAGCCTTAATTTTGATCGAAATGAGAGTGTTTTAGATTACCATGATGTAAACAAATTTGGAAAAAATATTTCAATAAGCAGTCTAAAAGATTCAATAGAAATAATAAAAAGTAAAGTGAATATTAATGGTTTATGGAAATGGTTTGTTATTTTTGCACTAATATTACTGGTTTTAGAAACTTTAGTATTAAAAATTTTTGAATGAATGTACTTATAAAATCTGCTACAATTCTAGATAGAAAAAGTGATTTTAATAACACTGTCCAAGATATATTAGTAGAAAATGGCTTCATAAAAAAAATTGAACCTTCAATTAATAATACTCAAAATTTTCCCTTAATTAATTTTGAAAACTTGCATATTTCGCAAGGATGGTTTGATAGCAGTGTTTGTTTTGGAGAACCTGGCTATGAAGACAGAGAAACCATCAAAAATGGATTAATTGTTGCTGCGAAATCCGGATTTACCTCTGTAGTATTACAACCAAACACTTCACCTGTATTGGATGAAAAATCTGCTATTTCTTTTGTGAAAAATAATTCAACAAAAAATGCAACTACTATTTTACCATCTGGTGCTCTAACTAAAAGCTCAGAAGGTAACAATTTAGCTGAAATATATGATATGTTTTCAGAAGGATGTGTTGCCTTTGGAGATTATAAAAAACAAATAAAAAATCCTAATATTCTGAAAATAGCCTTGCAATATTCTTCAAGTTTTGGTGGTTTAATTCAGTCCTTTCCAACTGATGAAAATATCTCAAAATCAGCAGTGATGAATGAAAATATTACTAGTACAAAATTAGGTCTTAAAGGCAGCCCTGAACTTGCAGAGATTATTCAAATATCTAGAGATTTAGAGATTCTTGAATATGCGGGAGGCAGACTTCATATACCTACAATTTCATGTGCAAAATCGGTTGAACTAATTCGTTCTGCTAAAGCCAAAGGATTAGATGTTAGTTGTAGTGTAGCAATTCATAACATCATTTTAAAAGATGACGATATATTAAATTACAATACAAACTTCAAGGTAAATCCTCCGCTTCGAACTAAGTCTTCAATAGATAGCTTAATTGAAGGGTTAAAGGATGGAACCATAGACATGGTAACATCTGACCACAACCCTATTAGCATAGAAGACAAAAGAGTGGAATTTGATTTTGCGAAATTTGGCACAATTGGCCTTGAGAGTGCCTTTGGAGTATTAAATTCTATTTTTTCTACAAAAAAAACAATTGAACTACTAACAAAAGGCAAGTCAAGATTTGGAGTAAATACCAATTCAATTAATGTTGGAAATATTTGTGATATTGCATTATTCAATCCAAAAGGAAATCATATTTTTTGTGAGAAAGATATTCTTTCAAAATCAAAAAACTCAATTTTTCTAGGAAATAAATTAAAAGGAAGCGTTTACGGGGCAATTGGAAATAATAAAATTGAATTAATTTAAATATTTTCTAACAACTTTCCTTCATGAATGCTAATAAATCAACAGCCTTAATAAGTTATATTGGAGTGTTTGGGTTACTGTTAGCATACCTTCAAAATAAAAATATCAAAAGTAATTTTATAAGTTTTCATATTAGGCAATCTTTGGGCTTAAGCGTCTGTTTTTTTGTTCTAGGATATCCAATTGGAAGTTTTAACAGCTGGATTGCTACTTTTATATTTTGGGGAACATATTTACTAATTAATTTATACGCAATAACCACAGTGCTAACTGGTTCAAAAAAACCAATTCCCTTCATTGGAATATTTATTCAAAAAACGCTTAAAAGTATCTATTGAAAATGTCATCTAGTTTACCCCTTTGTTCAGTTGTTAAGAAATCCTCGTTATCAAAAAAATCACCTTTATTAGTATTATTACACGGATATGGAAGTGATGAAAATGATTTATTTTCATTTGCTAATGAATTGCCAAATGAACTTTGCATTATATCCCTAAGAGCCCCTATCAAGATTATTCCATACGGATATGCATGGTACAATATCAATTTTGATGAAAATCAAAACAAATGGAATGACACTGAACAAGCAAAAAAAGCTATGAATATGATATTAAAATGTATTGATGTTGCTACCTCATTATATGACATTGATAAGTTTAATATTAGTTTACTAGGATTTAGTCAAGGATGCATCCTTAGTTTAGCGCTAGCACTAAACAACCCAAAGAAATTCAAAAATATTATAGGACTTAGTGGATATTTATCAGAAGATTTCCTTAATCAATCTTTAAAAAAAGATGATTATGAACATTTAAACTTTTATTATTCGCATGGGGTTTCAGATCAAGTAATACCAGTTGAATGGGCTAGAAAGACTTCTTTGTTTCTTAAAAAATTGAATTTAAACTTCAAGTACAGTGAATTTCCTGTAGGTCATGGAGTTTCTCCACAAAACTTTTTTGAACTAAAAAATTGGCTTGAAAAATTCATTTAGTCCTTTGCTAATTGACTTTTGAGCATAAAATTTTCCATTTCAAGTTTTTCGGTTACATTTTTACATTTTTTAATATCAACTTCATATTTTTCAATTATTTGTTTTGAGTTTACATATTGAAAAACAATTAAAAGAATTGAAAAAACAAGAGCGTATGTAAGTAATTTTGATTTCATATTATACTGAGATTTTTAAATTATCATAAGCTAAAAATACATTTTCTGGTAAAGACTGCTCAACTTCATCATGAAAGCCTAAATGATGACTAATGTGAGTCAAATATGTTTTTTTAGGATTCACAAGTTTAATGAAATTAAGAGCTTCCTCTAGGTTAAAATGTGATAAATGAGGCTTTTGGCGTAATGCATTAATCACTAAAACATTTAATCCAGTTAATTTTTTTATTTCATCATCTGGTATTGTTTTAGCATCTGTTATATATGCGAAATCAAAAATTCTAAAACCAAATACTGGAAGTTTATTATGGTACACTTGAATTGGTGTAATTTTTATTTTTGAAACTAAAAATGGTTTATTGTATATATTGTTAACATCAAAGTTTAAAACTCCAGGGTATTTGTTTTCTTTTTTAAAAATATAATTAAATCTAATTTTCAGAGCTTCAATTACACGCTTTTCAGCATAAATTGGTATATCACCTTGGCGAAAAAAAAATGGCCGCAAATCGTCTAGACCTGCAGTATGATCACTATGTTCATGAGTAAATAAAACAGCATCGACTTTTTTTAATTTAGCTCTAATGGCTTGCTGTCTAAAATCCGGTCCACAATCAATCAAAATATCAATATCGTTATGAATAATACAGATTGATGAACGTAAACGTTTATCTTTTATATTATCACTTAGACATACAGGGTGATTACTTCCAATAATTGGAATTCCTTGTGAAGTCCCTGTGCCTAAAAAAGTAATGTCCAACTGAAGAGTTTTAAGCAAAAATAATGTATTTATTTTTTGTAGGCTTAGTTAAAATTATAACTTTGTATTATCCAATAATACTCAATTAGTAAAGATGGAAATAACACTTAAAGGAGATGCTCAAATTAAAAGCGTACCCTCTTTAAAAGACAAAGCTTTACGAATAAATCTTAACGAAAATATTTACGGAACTTTTGCTGAAATTGGAGCTGGACAAGAAACTGTTAGGCATTTTTTTAGAGCAGGAGGTGCATCTGGAACAATTGCTAAAGCAATGTCTGCCTATGATAAATCATTTAGTGATGCAATTTATGGTATTGAAGGTGATAGACGATATGTTACTGAGAATAGATTACGAAAAATGTTAGCCCATGAAGTACGCTTAATTGAGGAGCGTATCTCTCGTGATGAAAACCCAAATAAAATGTTTTTCAGTTACGCAAATACAGTAACAACAATTGATTTTGCGAGAAGATATAAGGGTCATGGATGGGTTGGTGTTCGATATCAAATTAATCCAAATGAACCTTACAATGAAATTATTTTACACATCAGGTTTAAAGAAAGTGATGCACGTCTTCAACAAGAAACTTTAGGAAAACTTGGTACAAATTTAATATATGGTGCATTTTACAAACACAATCAACCCAAAAAATTATTACGTTATCTATATGATCATATAAATAAAGATCAGCTTGAAATTGATACTATTAACTTTTCTGGGCCAGTTTTTAGTGATGTTGATAATCGTTTAATGAGTCTTCAATTAGTAAAAAATGGAATGACTGACGCGGTAATGTTTTCACCTGACGGGAATAACGTTTTACCAGCAAGAGTACTTTACAAAAAAAATATTTTAGCTTTCAGAGGTAGTTTTAGGCCTGTTACCCGTGTCAATGTTGATATGTATGAGAACTCCTTTGAAATGTTTAAAAAAGAAAATAAGGTGGATCCAGATAAAACACAAGTTGTTTTTGAAATTACGCTTTCAAATTTAAGAGCCTCAGGTGGAGAAATCGACGAACAAGATTTTATGGATAGGGCACGTTTGTTATGTTCACTTGGACAGACTGTACTTATTTCAAATTTTCAAGAATATTATAAGTTAGTCGAGTATTTCAGTTTATACTCAAGAAAAAGAATGGTTTTGTCAATGGGAGTAAACAATCTCATTGATATTTTTGATCACAAATACTATCAACACCTAAGCGGTGGTATACTTGAGGCATTTAGTAAATTGTTTCACAAAGATCTAAAAGTTTATCTATATCCAATGATGAGTGATGATGGAACATTAATTACAAGTGAAAATCTAAAAGTTCACCCAAGAATGAAAGAACTTTATAAATTTTTCAAGTACACTGGAAAGCTAGTTGATATTAAAAACTACAATCCAGAAATTCTAAATATCTTCTCGAGAAAAGTACTTAAAATGATTAACTCAGGAGAAAAAGGATGGGAACCACTATTACCATCTGTTGTTTCAAATATGATTAAAGAAAAACGGTTATTCGGATTTTCAGAAAAAGAAAAAATATAATTATATTATTTTAATATTTGAGACGTATGTTCTTTAGTCTTTACTTTAGTGATAACATCTAAAACGTAACCATTTTCGTCAATTATAAATGTTGTTCGGTGGATACCATCATATTCTCTACCCATAAATTTCTTTGGCCCCCAAACTCCATATGAATTAATAATTGTTT
The DNA here is from genome assembly GCA_038106885.1 of Flavobacteriaceae bacterium. Taxonomy (GTDB): domain Bacteria; phylum Bacteroidota; class Bacteroidia; order Flavobacteriales; family Flavobacteriaceae; genus UBA3537. The sequence continues at coordinate 67,453 of JAYNFX010000001.1, forward strand.
TGTCTTCATCTGCAATTAAATCATAGGGAAAACTAAACTTATTTTTAAAATTCAATTGACGCTTGGGACTATCAGCACTTACACCTAAAATTGCGTATCCTTTGGCTTTAAAACGGTCATAATTATCACTTAGGTTACACGCTTCAATAGTACATCCAGGTGTACTTGCTTTGGGATAGAAAAATAAAACTAACTTTTTGTCATTAAAATCAGATAATTTAATCTTATCTCCATCTTGATTTATCGATTCAAAATCAGGAGCTTTATCTCCAGGTTTTATTGTGGTCATATTTATTATATTTGTTTTGTATACAAATATAAATTAATGAACAAAACAGATAAGGTAAATTTTGTTATAAAAACCTTAAATAATTTATATCCTAAAATTCCAGTTCCATTAGATCATAAAGATCCTTATACATTATTAATCGCAGTTCTTCTATCAGCCCAATGCACTGATGTCAGAGTTAATAAAATAACTCCGATACTTTTCTCAAAGGCTGACAATCCATTTGATATGGTAAAAATGAGTATTGACGAAATCAAAGAAATTATAAGACCTTGTGGTTTATCTCCAATGAAAAGTAAAGGCATATATGGTTTGTCTAAGATTCTAATTGATAAATATAATGGTGAAGTCCCACAAAATTTTGAATCTTTAGAAGCATTACCAGCTGTAGGTCATAAAACCGCCAGTGTAGTTATGTCGCAAGCATTTGGCATACCTGCATTTCCTGTTGATACTCATATTCACCGATTAATGTACAGATGGAACTTGTCAAATGGAAAAAACGTAATTCAAACAGAAAAAGATGCTAAAAGAATATTCCCAAAAGAACTATGGAATAAATTACATTTACAGATAATATGGTACGGTAGAGAATATTCACCTGCACGAGGTTGGAAAATTGAAAATGATATTATAACAAAAAAAATTGGTAGAAAGTCCATCCTTAAACAAATAAACAAAAAAACCTAGCTTAAAGCTAGGTTTAAAATTCAAAGTTTAATTTAAAAAAGTTTCATAATTAGTTTTTCTAATCTTAATTATTTTTAAAGATTTAGAATAATCAATTAAAAAACGAATTGTTTTTTTACTTGGTTTTAATTGTTCAGAATTTGAAGTATTCTTAGAGTAAAGTTCTGCCATTCGCAATAATAATTTGTTATATAAATCTTAACGAACAACATTACATTTTATTATACAAAAACTAATTAATTAAATTAATTTTATGTTTATCAATCATTTTACGAAGGTTTATTAATCCGTATCTCATTCTACCTAAAGCTGTATTAATACTAACTCCTGTGCTTTCTGAAATTTCTTTAAAACTCATATCCTGATAAATTCGCATTTTTATAACAGCCCTTTGCTCATCAGGCAATTCATCTAATAATATTCTAATATGATTTTCAATTTGTGCATCGACCATTTTATTTTCAATATTTAAACTATCATCAGAGATAATAGAAAAAATATCAAACTCATTTTTACTCTTGAACTTTGGCATTCTACTATTTTTTCTAAAATAATCAATAATCAAGTTATGTGAAATTCGCATCACCCATGGTAAAAATTTACCTTGTTCATTGTAATTGCCACGCTTGAGAGTTCTTATAACCTTTATGAAGGTATCTTGAAATACATCATCAGCTGCATCTCTGTCTTGAATTTTAGAAAAAATAAATCCATAAAGTCTAGATTGGTGCCTATTTATCAAAATTGAAAGAGCATTTTCATCTCCAGAAATATAATTGCAAACAAGTTGTGCATCGCTTAAAGATTTTGTATTCATAACATTACTATTAAAAAACACCAAAGTTTAGTGTTGTGTTAAAAAAATAATTTAAAGTAATGATATATCTATAAGCAATTAAATAAGAATTATAGCCAAATATAAAGAGTTTAAATTTAAAATTCCAAATTATTACTTTGAATTTTAATCTTAACAAGAAGTTAATCCTCTTTTTTTAGACTTTCAATAGTGGTATATTTAATTTTTATTTTTTTAAAATTAATGTTGAATTTTACAAATCTAAGTCCCAAAGATTATATTCTTATAAAAGGAGCAAAGCTGCACAACCTTAAGAATATTGATGTAGCTATTCCTAGAAATAAACTTGTTACAATAACCGGATTATCTGGATCAGGTAAATCAAGCTTAGCATTTGACACATTGTATGCGGAAGGCCAAAGACGTTATGTCGAGAGTTTATCCAGTTATGCACGCCAATTTTTAGGTCGATTAAACAAACCTAAAGTTGATTTTATTAAAGGTATAGCTCCCGCAGTAGCAATTGAACAAAAAGTCAATTCAACTAACCCCCGATCAACAGTTGGAACTAGTACTGAAATTTATGACTATATTAAATTACTATATGCAAGAATTGGAATAACATTTTCTCCAACTTCAAATGAAATTGTTAAAAAAGACAGTACAACAGATGTAATAGATTATATAAAAACTATATCAATTAATCAAAAACTTCTCTTACTAGCACCAATTAAATTAAAGGAAAATGAAGATCTGAATGACAAACTTAAATCATTACTCAATCAAGGATATTCAAGAGTGAAAATTAATGGAAAAGTAGACAGGATTGAAAACTTTAATGAACTAAAAATTCGTTCAACTAAATTAGAATTAGTTATTGATAGAGTGATTACAAAAAATGATAACGATTTTTTTAGCCGATTAGCTGATGCAATTGAAATTGCATTTTATGAAGGTAATGGTTATTGTCACATAGAAAATATTGAAAACTCAAATATTAAATATTTTAGTAATAATTTTGAACTAGATGGCATAAAGTTTCTTGAACCAAATACACACTTATTCAGCTTTAACAATCCTTACGGAGCCTGCCCAAAATGTGAAGGATATGGAGATATAATAGGAATTGATAAATCACTAGTTGTTCCTAATACATCACTTTCAGTGTATGAAAATGCTATTTTCCCTTGGCGAGGTGAAAGCATGTCGTATTATCGAGACTTGCTAGTAAATAATGGACACTTATTTAATTTTCCTATTCATAAACCTTACCATGAGTTAGAAACTACTGAGAAAGAATTAATTTGGAATGGAAACGAATATTTTGTTGGACTTAATGATTTTTTCCATGAACTTGAATCAAAATCATATAAAGTACAAAACCGTGTAATGCTATCTAGATATAGAGGGAAAACAAAATGTAATAGTTGTAACGGAAAAAGACTCAGAAAAGAAGCAAATTTTGTAAAAATCAATAATAAATCTATTACAGAACTTGTTGAATTACCAATTTATCAATTAAAAAAATTTTTTGATAAACTGACATTAAATGATTTTCAGATTGATATTTCAAAACGTTTAGTGACAGAAATTAGAAACAGAATTAAATATTTAAGCGATGTTGGGTTGGGTTATTTAACTTTGAACAGAAAATCTAATACGTTATCAGGTGGAGAAAGTCAAAGAATTAACCTATCTACTTCATTAGGAAGTAGTTTAGTGGGCTCAATGTATATTTTGGATGAACCAAGTATTGGCCTCCACCCCAAAGACACAAATAAATTAATAGACGTTCTTAAAAATCTTCGTGATCTTGGAAATACTGTTATTGTTGTTGAACACGACGATGCAATTATGAAAGCATCAGATTATATAATTGATATCGGACCTGAGGCTGGGAGTTTTGGTGGACAAGTTGTTGGAGAAGGAAACTACAACAGCATCATTAAACAAAACACTCTTACGGCAAAATATTTAAATAAAGAATTTAAAATTGAAATTCCAAAAAAAAGAAGAAAGTCAAATAAATTAGTCAAGATGAAAGGTTGTCGAGCGAATAATTTGAAAAATATTGATGTTGATTTTCCATTAGATTCACTTGTCGCTGTTACTGGAGTCTCTGGGAGTGGTAAAAGTACACTGGTTAAAAATATTCTTTATCCTGCTTTGAATAATAAACTCATAGGCTATGGTGATAAACCAGGTGAATTTGATGGGATATTCGGAAATATCGATTCAATAAATTTTGTGGAATTTGTTGATCAAAATCCAATAGGTCGATCATCTAGATCAAACCCTGTAACATATATTAAAGCCTATGATGAAATTCGTTCATTGTTTTCAAATCAAAGATTAAGCAAAATAAGGGACTATCAACCTAAACATTTCTCATTTAATGTTGATGGAGGGAGATGTCCAAGCTGCAAAGGTGAAGGAATTGTAACAATTGAAATGCAATTCATGGCAGATGTAAAACTCAAATGCGAAAGTTGTAAAGGTAGAAGATTTAAGGATTCAATTTTAGAAATTAAATTTGAAGGAAAAAATATTGATGACATATTGAACATGACTATCGATCAGGCATTAATGTTCTTTGAATCTAATGAATGTAAAAAAATAAAAAATAAACTTCAACCTCTTCAAGATGTTGGATTAGGATATGTAACTTTAGGTCAAAGTTCCTCTACCCTATCTGGCGGAGAAGCCCAAAGGATAAAATTAGCAGCATTTCTTGGAAAAGGAAGTCAATCTACCTCAGGTTTATTCATTTTTGACGAACCAACAACTGGACTTCATTTTCATGACATAAAAAAATTATTAAAATCATTTGATGCA
>JAYNFX010000001.1:72162-103328 GCA_038106885.1 Flavobacteriaceae bacterium
CGCAATTTTTAAATTATTTTTTTTGTAAGATAAAAACAAATCCAAAATGTGTGATTTTAATTTTTTATGTTCTGAATAATTAAAATATATACCTGCAGATGTTTGATTGAGGATTGAGCTAATGTCTGATAATTCAGGTCCTAATCCAATAATAGGGCGACCAGAACTTAAATATTCAAATAATTTTCCTGGAATGATATATGAAGCAGAAATAGTGTTAGCTTCAATAAGTAACAATACTTGAGATCGATTTTGATAATTAACTGCTTCTATGTGAGGAACTGTTGGTATTAATTTTAAATATAAATTTAAACCAGCAAAATTAATAGAACTCAAAATTTCTGGACTAACATCCCCTACTAAAACCAATTTAAATTTTTCTTTAAAACCTTTAACTTCTTTAACCAGTTCTGATAAAACATCCCACAAAATTTGAGGATTTCTTTGATTTGATAAAAAACCAACGTGTGTTAATGTAAAATTGGCATCTAAATCTAAATTATTTTTTATTTCTTTATCAAAACCATTAGTAATTACCGAAATAGGATTAGTAGTATAGCCTGTAAATAACTCTTTTGTTCTATCCGAAGTTACTATTATATGATCAGAATTTGATAAAATCTCTTTTTCTAATTTAAAATGCTTTTTTTTATTGAATGATATTAGCTTTAAACTACTATGATAGCCGATTGCTGTCCATGGATCTCTAAAATCAGAATACCACTTTAAATTAAATTTATTCTTTAATTGCAGACCAATCATATGTACACTATGAGGAGGCCCAGTGGTAATAATTGTATCAATATGATTGTTAGAAATATAACTAGATAAGAATTTAACCGACGGTTTTACCCAAAAAACTCGTGAGTCAGGAATAAAAAAATTACCCCGAATAAAAATCAATAAACGATCTAAAAAATTTTGTTTTTTAACTTTTGGTATAATTCCTTTTGAATAATTATTTAATTTACTTCTAAAAAACTTATTTAAAATTTTTATAGGTTCCTTTATTGGATGTTTTAAAACTTTCAATTTTGTATTGACATCATTACAAAGAGAGCTATCAATTGTTGGGTAAAATGGATTCTTAGGACAATAAACTATAGGTTCTATGTTAAATTCAGGTAAATATTTAACAAATTTTAGCCAACGTTGAACACCAGGACCACCCGCAGGGGGCCAATAATAAGTAATTATCAGAACTTTTTTCATTTCTTAGATCTGCTAATTATTAATAATAATGATAATAATACCAAAAATAAAATTGAAGAAAACAAAGATATTTTTGTTCCAAGATAAACTACTCTAGGCTTAAATTCAAAAACTATCTCATGATAACCCTTTGGTATTTCTAATCCTCTTAAAATATAATTTACATTTTGATGTGGCACTTTAATTCCATCTATTGTTGCTTCCCAACCATTATTGTAAAAGTTTTCTGAGAAAACCGCAAACCCTTTTTCTGAATTATATGATTTATAAACTAATTTATTAGGTGAATAATCTACAAGCTCAATTTTTGCATCTGAACTTAGATTATAATTTTTTGAATCTAAAAAATCTGAATTAATTATTGCTGTATCTTTAGAATCTATTTCATACAGTGCTGTTATTTCAGCATCAGCATCAGGAACAGCTGTCAAATTTTTAACAAACCAAGAATTCCCATTAGCTTGATCATTTAATATGTATTGTAATTGATTATTATCGTCTCTGTAAATTATATATTTAGTATTTAACATATTAAATACTTCTGGATTGCCTTTATCAATATGAAACTGAAGTACTTCATTAAAACGACGCATTTTTGCGGCATGGTAACCATTAATTGAATTGTGAAAATATGAAGCTTTTGTTGATCCATCTGAAGTGTCGTAAACTCTAAAAATCTCAGGATCATTCATTATAAGATCATCAATTCGATTTGCTTGATATGGAAAATCAACTTTTTGTGACGAGACAAAATCGTCATTATTTACATAACGATAGTTAATACCAACTAAATCAAAAAGAATTAAAAGTGCTATAAAAATCAGAGTTAAGTTTTTATTTAAATTTTTTCTAATGAATGTAAATAATAAAATTCCTGAAATTACAACTAAAACCATAGATCTAAGTGAATCATCTACCATGAGATCGGCTCTGTCGGCTCTTAAAGCTTTAATGAATTCTTGGCCATAATAACTTAAGTATTGTTCATCTCTGAGACCAACAAAATCAAATAATTTATTTTTAAATACTATAAAAGATAAGCACAAAGAAGATAAAAATATCGTTGTTTTTTTAACTGCTTTAAGCTTTTCTTTGTTTGAATAATTATTATCAAATATTTCTTTTAATCCAAAAACCGCTAAAATCGGAATACAAAATTCCACAATAACTTGAATTGAGCTAACTGCTCTGAATTTATTGTATAATGGAATATAATCTATAAAAAAATCTGTCAGTATTGATAAATTTCTTCCATAAGAAAGCAGCATGGCTAAAACAATTACAAACCAAATCCACCACTTATGGAAACCATGGTATAAAAAAAGAGACAAAAAGCAAAAGAATAAAATAACAGCACCTATGTAGGCAGGTGCTTCAACAATAGGCTGATCACCCCAATACATTGGTGCTCTTTTAGATTCATTTAGTGCCTGAATTGAATTTGCCCCAATTGATTTGTATGCTTGATAGGTCTTGGAATTATTCCCAATATCTTCTGAATTACTACCACCCATAAACCTGGGTATAAATAAATTAAAAGTCTCGAGAATACCATAACTATACTCAGTAATATAATTTCTATCCAATCCTGTATTTTTAATTCTTTTACTACCGTCGGGAAGATAATTTAATTCACTTTTACTTCTTGTGCTTTGTTTTGCATACTCTGCTGTAGCTAATAAATTAGTAGCATTCATTGACAAAGCCATAACAGAGGAAAATATTAAAATCACAATTGATTTTAAAAATTCCTTAATCTTTTTCTCATTTATTGATTTAATAAAATATGCTGAGATTAAAAAAAGAACAATAAACAATAGATAATATGTCATCTGAAAATGATTTGCGACTAACTGTAAACCTATTGATAGTGTGCTAATTATAAATCCAAAAAAATAACGCTTTTGAAAAACTAAAAGAATACCAGCAATGACCAGTGGCATATAAGATATTGCATGAGCTTTAGAATTGTGACCAACTCCAATTATAATTATCAAATAAGTAGAAAAACCAAAAGCTAGTGCTCCTAAAATTGCAAATTTATAATCTATTTTTAGAGTTAATAAAAGAACATAAAATGAAATTAAATAAAGAAACAAGTAGTCAGCTGGCCTAGGTAAAAACCGTAGAAACAAATCTAACTTCTTGATATAATTATGATCATATTTGGCACCTAGTTGATATGTAGGCATACCACCAAAAGCACTGTTTGTCCAATAAGTTTCTACTCCATTGTTTTTTTGGTAATCAATTTGCTGTTTAGCCATTCCTTTATACTGAACAATATCGCTTTGATATATTTTCTTACCATTTATTACAGGATTGAAATATGCAATTGATAGAAAAATAAAACCAATAAAAACAAAAAAATGCTTTAAGTAAGAGTACATAGATTCATTCATAATATTAAAATTAATCTATTTCTTCATAATCTACATAATCCCCTAAGTCATTAGTTGATTGACTTTTTATTGTAGGCTTCTCAATTGTAACATCACCCTCACTTTTATTACTATCATAGCTTTGATTTTGATTGTATTTGTTTGATAATTTATGAATTAATGATCCAATAATAAATGGTGCGAAAAGTCGTATAATGTATTTAATTATGATATATATCAATGCTATAGTTAATAGCGTTTTGATTAAACCGATAAATGATGCTGTTTGAATCATAAAATATAATTTTTTCAAAAATACAATTCTTTTTATATTGAAAATGAGATTTAATAAAACCAATTCAATTTTAGGAAAAAATATGTAGATTTGATAAAAAGGATCTCAATGATAAAAACAACAAAGCTTAATTTAGTATTGTTAACTAGTTTTTTTGCTACTCAAATATGTTTTGGGCAATACACCGAAGTTATTAACTCTAATCGCCCAGGTGTATCTCAATCTGCTTTTTCGGTTGGAAAAAAAGTATTACAATTTGAGGTTGGACCATACATTATTAATGAAAAGAGATCGCTCTATCCATCATATGATTCGAAAGGATATGGCGTTGATTTTGCTGTACATTATGGAATTTTCAAAGAAGAATTAGAATTAAATATTCAAGGAACCTTCCAAAATGATAAAAAATCATACAACTTAACTATTCCAGTTGAAAATGATAGAGCTAATTTTAAACAACTAAGCATAGGAGCTAAATATTTGATTTATGATCCTAATAAAAATCGTGAAGAAAAAGTAAATTTATATAGCTATCATGCTAATAGAGGATTTAAATGGAGACACTTGATACCGGCAGTCGCAGCATCCGCAGGATTTAATTATGACACAAAAAACAATCCTTATTTATCAAGTGGTGTTGAAGGGTTAAGCTATACAGCATCAATAATTACTCAAAGTAATTTCTATGGAGGCTGGGTGTTTGTGTCAAATTTTTTACTAGATAGAATATCAACTGATCAACAAGATTTTCATTATATATTTACACTAACACACTCATTTAACCCTAAATGGGTTGTCTTCGTTGAGAAGCACGGAATAAAAAGCGATTTCTATGCTGACAATCTAGCCCGTTTTGGTGGAGGTTTTTTATTAAATAAAGATTTGCAACTTGATTCATCTTTAACATTTAATTTTAAGGATACTCCTTCAATATTTAATATGAATTTTGGTGTTTCATATAGATTCGATCGCCATGAAGATATTCCAAAAATAAATAATAATACTTCTGCTAAATCCGAACGTAAAAGGAGGTCAAGAAATAGAAAAAAATCAAAGAAAAAAAAGATTGAAACTTTTGACGAAGGATAATCATGGTAAATATTAATCAAGTCAAAACAAACAAGGAGCTTAAGGATTTCGTCAAGTTCCCATTTAAATTATACAAAAACTCAAAATACTGGGTTCCTCCGATTATTAGCGAGGAAATTGCTGTTTTTAATCCCAATAAAAATCCCATTTTAAAAGATGCAAAAATTAAATTATTTATAGCTTACAAAAACAATGAAATTGTTGGTCGTATAGCAGGGATCATTAATAATATTGAAGTAAAAGAACAAAAAATAAAAAAAATGCGCTTTGGCTGGTTTGACTTTATTGATGATAACAATGTTAGCGCAGCGTTAATATCAAAAGTGACTGAAATTGGAATTAAAAATGATCTTGACTTTTTAGAAGGACCAGTAGGATTTTCTAATCTAGATAAAGTTGGTGTTTTAACACATGGTTTTGACCATATCGGAACTATGGTCTCTTGGTACAATCACCCATACTATAAAGATCATCTTGAAAAATTAAAATTCATTGTTGAAAAAGAATATCTTGAACATAAACATGACTTTAAAGACATTAAAATTGACAATTATAACAGATTACAATCAGTTATTAAAAAAAGATATGGTCTTAAAGCACTAAATTTTAGTAAAACAAAAGATATGATGAAATATGCTGATGAAATGTTTGATCTTTTTAATATAAGTTATTCATCATTGTCATCATTTGTTAAAATTACTGATTCACAAAAAAATTTCATGAAAAATAAATTTTTAAATTTTATTAATCCAGAATATATAAAATTTGTCAGCAATAGTAATGATGAGTTAATAGGATTTGCAGTTGTTATGCCGTCATTTGCAAATGCACTTCAAAGAATTAAAGGTAAAATTTTTCCATTCGGATTATTTCATCTAATAAAGGCAAAAAAATCTAAATCAGTCAACTTTTTACTTATAGGAATACATCCATCATATCAGAACAAAGGTGTGCACTCAATAATTTTTAGTGAATATCACAAAACTTTTAAAGAAAAAGGAATTGAAGAGTGCAGACGAACTCCTGAACTTTCAAATAACCTAGCTATTCAAAAATTATGGTCAAATTTCAACCCCAAATTGATAAAAAAAAGATGCACATTTAGGAAAGAACTGTAATCTCAATTAAATACATCTACTCACCCATTGCTGCAGCAACAGAAGCTGATAATCTTTTGTACAAACCAGAGTTCAAGCGCTCTCTAATACTAGAAAAGGCATGAAGTGTTTCCTCAACATCTTTTAAAGTATGCATTGCAGTTGGAATCATTCTAAGCAGAATTAAGCCTTTGGGGATAACTGGATAAACAACAATTGAACAAAAAATACCATGATTTTCTCTTAAATCTTTAACCAGTGCCATAGCTTCGGGAATACTACCTTTCAAATATACAGGAGTAACACAACTTTGTGTAGTACCAATATCAAAACCACGTTCTTTTAAGCCTGTTTGTAAAGCATTAACAATTTTCCACAAATTTTGTTTTAACTCAGGCATCGTTTTAATCATATCCAAACGCTTTAATGCACCTTTAACCAATTGCATTTGAAGTGATTTTGCGAACATCTGTGAACGGAGATTGTACTTTAAGAAATCGATTATTTCTTTATCAGCAGCAATAAAAGCTCCTGTACTAGCCATTGATTTCGCAAAAGTTGCAAAATATACATCTATTTCATCTTGAACACCTTGTTCTTCACCAGCACCAGCACCTGTTGGTCCAAGAGTACCAAATCCATGAGCATCATCAACTAAAAATCTGAAATTAAATTTATTTTTTAAAGCTGCAATTTCTTTTAATTTACCTTGTTCGCCTCTCATTCCAAATACTCCTTCAGATATTACTAATATCCCCCCTCCTGTTTGTTCAGCCATTTTAGTTGCTCTCTCTAGATTCTTTTCAAGACTTTCAACATCATTATGTTTGTATGTAAATCGCTTCCCCATGTGCAATCGTACTCCGTCAATTATACAAGCGTGAGCATCAACATCATAAACAATAACATCATCTTTACCAACTAATGCATCTATTGTAGACATTATACCTTGATAACCAAAGTTTAAAACATAAGCAGCTTCTTTATTTACAAACTTTGCTAGTTCTTGTTGGAGTTGTTCATGCAAAGCAGTATGACCTGACATCATTCTAGCACCCATTGGATAAGCAGAACCATATTCTTGAGAAGCTTTAGCATCTACTTCACGAACATCTGGGTGATTTGCTAAACCTAAATAATCATTAATACTCCAAGTGATGACATCTTTACCCTGGAATTTCATTCTATTCGAAATATGACCCTCTAATTTTGGAAAAACAAAATATCCCTCAGCCTGACTAGCCCATTTACCCAAAGGCCCTTTATCTTTATATATTTTCTCAAATAAATCTCTCATCTAAGTAGTGTTGTTGGTTAATTTATCAAAATTATGCAATAATAATGTCAAAACATAATATTAATCAAATTATGAAATACAATAATTGATTTTGAAAAAAATCTATTTAATAAACTGTATTGGCTTTTTACAAACATTATGATTTTTATCCATAAATCCTTGTTCGTACATCCAATCGTCGTTATATATCTTACTCATATATCTTGAACCATGATCAGGGAAAATCATAACAATTATATCAGACTCATTAAAAGTACTCAATTCATTTAGTTGTTTGACTGCTTGTAATACAGCTCCTGAAGTATATCCTCCAAAAATCCCCTCAGAGCCTGCAAGCTCTCTTGCAGTATGAGCACTTAGTTCATCATTTACTTTTATAAATTGATCAATAATTTTAAAATCTGTTGCACTAGGAATTAAATTCTTACCTAAACCTTCAATCCTGTAAGGATAAATCTCATTTTGATCTAATTCCCCAGTCTCATGATACTTTTTTAAAACAGATCCATAAGCGTCTACTCCAATAACCTTAATATTTGGGTTTTTAGATTTTAAGAATTGTGCAGTACCTGAGATTGTTCCTCCAGTACCACTGCAAGCTACAAGATGAGTAATTTTACCATCAGTTTGATTCCATATTTCTGGACCTGTTGAGATGAAATGAGCTTGAGTATTGAGTTTATTGAAATATTGGTTAATATAAACAGAACCTTCAATTTCTTTGTGAAGGCGTTTAGCCACTTCGTAATATGATCTTGAATCATCAGCTTTGACATGTGCAGGGCAAACATAAACCTCAGCTCCCATACTTTTCAACATATCAATTTTATCAGGAGAAGATTTTGAGCTTACAGCTAAAATACATTTGTAACCTTTAATAATACTAGCCATAGCAATACTAAAACCAGTATTACCTGAAGTAGTTTCAATTATTGTGTCACCCGGTTTAAGAATACCACTTTTTTCAGCATTTTCAATGATATACAAAGCAATGCGATCCTTAGAAGATTGACCAGGGTTAAAAGATTCTAATTTTGCAATGTATGTTCCTGGAAAATCTTTTGTTATGTGGTTTAGTTTAACAAGGGGTGTATTACCCACAAGCTCTAAAATATTATTATAAACTTTTGGTTGGTCATTTAAAGACATATAAATAATTTAGATTACAAAAATAGGTAATTTTTAGAACTTCTATTTTTCTATAGACTCCAAATCAAATAAGAAAGCATATTCGGAAGCAACTTCCTTAAGTGCTTCAAAGCGTCCTGATGAACCGCCATGACCAGCATCCATATTAGTTTTTAAAAATAAATCCGAGGAATTATTGGATTGCAAACGTAATCTTGCTATCCACTTAGCAGGCTCCCAATATTGAACTTGAGAGTCATGTAGTCCTGTTGTAATTAACAAATTTGGGTACTGCTGATTTTTGATATTATCATATGGAGAGTAAGATTTCATGTACTCATAATATATTTTATCATTTGGATTACCCCATTCGTCATATTCTCCAGTTGTTAGAGGTATACTTTCGTCTAACATGGTGGTAATAACATCTACAAAAGGAACAGCAGCTATAACGCCATTGAACTGATCTGGTGCCATATTAATTACAGCACCCATTAACAACCCACCTGCACTTCCTCCCATAGCATAATGATGCTTTGGAGATGTGTATTTATTGGCTATTAAAAATTTTGAGCAATCAATGAAATCAGTAAAGGTATTTTTCTTTTTTAATAGTTTTCCATTTTCATACCATTGACGACCAAGGTATTGACCACCCCTAACGTGAGCAATTGCATATATAAAACCGCGATCTAGTAAACTTAAACGAACAGATGAAAAATAAGGATCTATTGTTGAGCCATATGATCCATATCCATACAGTAGCAGAGGAGTTTCAGTGCTTTTTGGAGTATCCTTGTGTCTAACTAAAGATATTGGAATCTTAGTACCATCTGTAGCAGGGGCCCAAAGTCTTTCAGAAACATAATTTTCTTTTTTAAATTTTCCACCAAGAACTTCCTGCTCTTTTTTTAGAGTTTTTTCTTTAGTCAACATATTAAAATCTATGATTGATGAAGGTGTAGTCATAGATTGATAACTATATCGAAGTGTGTCTGTTTCAAAATCGAGATTAGTAGTCGTGTATGCTGTGTAGGTTTTGCTCTCGAATGGTAGATAATAACTTTCTGCTCCATCCCAGGGTTTAATTTTAATTTGATTTAGTCCATTTTTTCGCTCAGATATTACCAAATAATTTTTAAATATATCAATGTCTTCCAATAAAACATCATTTCTGTGTGGAATGATATCTTGCCAAAAATTTTTCTCAGTGTTTTTTTCAGATGTCTTTGATAATTTGAAATTTTGTGCATTATCAGCATTAGAAAGAATATAAAAGGAATCTCCATAATGTGAGATGGAATATTCAAGACCTCTGGTTCGAGTTTGAAAAACTTTAAAACTTTCATTTGGAGTATTAGCATCCAAAATTTGGTATTCTGTTGTAAGCGTACTGTAACTTGATATTATTAAGTATTTTTTAGATTTTGACTTGTATATACCAACTCCGAAGGCATCATCTTTTTCTTCAAAAACAACAACATCATTTGTAGCAGATTTTCCTAAAGTATGTCTGTAAATAGCCTCAGATCTTAAAGTAGTTTTATTTTTTAGTGTATAGAATAAAGTTTTATTGTCATTTGCCCAAGTACTTCCACCGGTACAATTTTCAACTTTATCTTTTAAAATTTTATCAGATTTTAAATCTTTCACGTGTAAGGTATACTGGCGTCTTCCAATAGTATCTAAAGCAAAAGCTACCAAATTATTATCTGGACTAATATTTATACCGACCAATCTGAAATAAGAATGCCCTTTAGCCATTTCGTTACAATCAAACAGAAGCTCTTCTTCAGCTTTTAAAGATTCTTTTTTACGTGTGTATATAGGATAGTCTTTACCTATTTCATACTTTGTAATATACCAATAGCCATTATATTTGTAAGGTACTGAAGAATCATCTTCTTTTATTCTTGATTTCATTTCCTCAAATAATGAGTTCTGGAAGCCTTTGGTATGTGCTGTTTTAGTTTCATAATAATTGTTTTCATCATTTAGATATTTAATGACATCAGGGTTTTTCCGGTCTTTAAGCCAATAAAACTCGTCAATACGTATATCGTTATGTTTAATTAATTCTTTAGAAACTTGAGTTATTTTGGGGACTTGAGTTGTATTTGACATGGTTATATTCTCTGCATTTTGTTTGCAAGATAGTGTTAGATATAATATACAAATGGTAAAAAAAAAGGTTTTCAAAAAAATAAATTTAAAGGATATAAAGTTAGTAAAAACCTAAATACTGACTAAAGTTTCTAGTAGAATTTCATGCATTTTTTCAGAGTAATCCATATGAGTAACTATTCGTAATTTACCACTACCCATATCGCTTATCAATATATTTTTACTTTTAAGATTTTCTATAAAATAATTACTATCAACATGTTTTTCTAATTCAAATATGACAATATTAGTTTCAACAGTTTGAACATTAAAAACATATTTTAAACCTTCAAGAACTCTTCCAATATCTTTAGCTTTTTGATGATCATCTACAAGTCTCTTTCTATGATGATCTAAAGCATACAATCCTGCAGCAGCTAAGACTCCTACTTGACGCATACTTCCACCTAACATTTTCCTTGTTCTAATTGCTTTTTCCATAATATCATTGTTACCAACTAAAACAGAACCTATTGGACATCCCAATCCTTTACTTAAACAAACAGATATTGTGTCAAAATACTGTCCATATTGATCTGGAGTTTCACTTTTTTCTTCCAATGCATTCCATAATCTAGCACCGTCAAGATGAAACCCAAGTTTCTTATCGTTACAAACTAATTTAATTTTCTTAATTTCTTCAAAATCCCAACAAGCACCACCACCTTTATTAGTTGTATTTTCTAATGCCACTAAAGTGGTTAATGGACTATGATAAAAATCAGGTGGATTTATAGCATTTATTACCTGTTCAGAGCTGATCATTCCTCTATTGCCTTCAATAAGTTTACAAGAAACACCACTATTGAACGAAACACCTCCGCCTTCATAATTATATATATGTGCATATTTATCACAAATGACTTGTTCGCCAGGTTGAGTATGTAACTTAATTGCAGCTTGATTTGCCATTGTACCTGTTGGAAAAAAAAGTGCTTTATCCTTACCAAACATTTTAGCTAATCGATCTTGGAGTTGATTAACAGTTGGATCCTCAAAATAAACATCATCGCCTAACCTAGCAGATGACATGGCATCGATCATCCCAGGAGAAGGTTTTGTCACGGTATCACTTCTTAAATCTATTAACATAAAAAAAATAACACGTAAATCTACATATAATTTTCTTTCTTTGCTATAAATTATATTTTTGTAGTTAATTACAACAAATGATTACACACGATCACATAAAAGATCTCATTGATCGCCTTGGTGCGTTAAGGAGGTATCTTTGACTTAGATACTAAAGCTGTCGAAATTCAAAATTTAGAAGAGAAAACTTATGCTCCTAACTTTTGGGATGACTCAAAATCAGCTCAGAAGATAATGAAGTCTATAAGAGTTAACAAAAATTGGATAAAAGATTTTAAAAATGTCAAAACTCTTATTGAAGAACTTCAAGTTTTTTACGATTTTTTAAAAGATGGTGAAATTTCTGAAGAAGAAGTAAAACTACAGTATGAATTGTCTTCTCAGGCAATTGAAAAATTAGAATTCAAAAATATGCTTTCAGAAGAGGGAGATAGCTTAAGTGCTATACTTCAAATAACTGCTGGTGCGGGTGGAACAGAGAGTTGTGATTGGGCAAGTATGCTAATGCGTATGTATGTAATGTATGCTGAAAAACAAGGATATAAAATCAAAGAACTTAATTTACAAGATGGAGATGTAGCTGGTATTAAAACTGTAACTCTACAAATTGAAGGTGATTTTGCTTTTGGTTGGCTTAAAGGTGAAAACGGAGTACATCGTTTGGTTAGAATTTCACCATTTGATAGCAACGCAAAACGCCATACGAGTTTTGCCTCAGTATACGTTTATCCAATGGTAGATGACACAATAGAAATTGAGATTAATCCAGCTGAAATTGAAATAACTACTGCTAGGTCAAGTGGAGCAGGTGGACAAAATGTAAATAAGGTAGAAACCAAAGTACAATTAACACACAAACCAACAGGAATACAGATTTCATGCTCAGAGACTAGATCTCAACATGACAATCGCACAAGAGCTTTACAAATGTTAAGGTCGCAACTTTACGAAATAGAATTAAAAAAACAAACGGAACAAAGGGAAGATATTGAAGCTGGTAAATTAAAAATTGAGTGGGGTAGTCAGATTAGAAATTATGTAATGCATCCATACAAGTTAGTTAAAGATGTAAGAACAAATCACGAGACTGGAAATGTCGAAGCAGTTATGAACGGAGAGTTAATGCCTTTTTTAAAATCATATTTAATGATGATGGGGCAAAATGAAAACACAAATAATAATTTATGATTAAAATTTACCACAATAGCAGATGTCAAAAATCACGACTCGGAGTAAAATTCCTTGAAAAAAATAAATTAGATTTCGAAATAATCAACTATATAAATGATCCATTGAATATGGATGAAATCAAATTTTTATTAAAAAAATTAAAAATAAAGCCTATTGAGCTTATTCGAAAAAATGAATTAATATGGAAAACTAATTATAAAAACAAAAAACTATCAGATGAGGAAATAATTATGGCTATGGTAGATAATCCAAAGTTGATTGAAAGGCCAATTATTGTTAATGAAGATAAAGCAATAATTGGAAGGCCTACTGAAAAAATATCAGAGGTTTTGTAAGTTGATAATATTTAGTAATTAAGATTTATTTTTTTCTTTCTTAGCAGCTCTCTTCTCTTTAAAAGCTTCAATAGCTGAACCGAAAACCCAGTATGGAATCGCAAAAGTTAAAAGAAAAATCATTAGCCAAAAGCCAATTGTAAGTATGGACATAAAAGCCAGAAAACCTAAATATTGATCAAATTCAAACATAACAAATAAATTTCTACACAAAGATACTACAAGATTTACTGTTCAGCAAAGTAAAAAAATAAAAATATCAACATCTAATTTCTAATACTGTAAATTACAGTAATTACAATCAATTGTAGCTTTTTTCTTCAAAAAAAATTAAATTTGTATCAAAGCATATATTTTATGAAATATAGGATTGAAAAAGATACTATGGGGGAAGTTAAGGTTCCAAATGAAAAACTTTGGGGTGCTCAAACAGAACGTTCCAGAAAAAATTTCAAAATTGGAAAACCTGCCTCGATGCCCATAGAAATCATATATGGTTTTGCTTATTTAAAAAAAGCTGCTGCGCATGCTAATCACAAATTAGGTGTACTTGATAAAGATAAACGTGATTACATTTCAAAAGTTTGTGATGAAATATTGACAGGACAACACAATGATCAATTTCCGCTTGTTATTTGGCAAACTGGCTCTGGTACACAAAGTAATATGAATGTTAACGAGGTTATTGCCAATAGAGCTCACCAATTAGCTGGAAAAAAAATTGGTGAAGGTGAAAAAACAATTCAACCTAATGATGATGTAAATAAATCACAATCATCAAATGACACATTCCCAACAGGAATGCATATAGCATGCTATAAAAAAATAATAGATTTAACTATCCCAAAAGTTGAACAACTTAGAAATACTTTAGATAAAAAATCTACAGCATTTAGCTCAGTTGTTAAAATTGGCAGAACTCACCTAATGGATGCGACTCCTCTAACTCTTGGTCAAGAATTTTCAGGATACGTATCACAATTAGATCACGGTCTATCAGCACTAAAAAATTCATTAACACATCTTTCTGAGTTAGCTTTAGGAGGAACCGCTGTTGGTACTGGATTAAATACCCCAAAAGGTTATGATGAATTAGTTGCAAAATATATTTCTCAATTCACTAAACTCCCATTTATTACAGCAAAAAATAAATTTGAAGCACTTGCAGCTCATGATGCTATAGTTGAAACTCATGGTGCATTAAAACAACTTGCTGTTTCTATTAACAAAATAGCAAATGATATCCGTATGATGGCCTCAGGGCCCAGATCTGGTATAGGAGAATTAATAATTCCTGCTAACGAACCTGGAAGCTCAATAATGCCTGGAAAAGTTAATCCAACTCAATGTGAAGCTATTACAATGGTTTGTGCTCAAATTATTGGTAACGATACTGCAATCACATTTGGTGGTTCGCAAGGACACTATGAACTAAACGTTTTTAAACCTATGATGGCAGCTAATCTTTTAAATTCTGCTACTTTACTTGGAGATGCTTGTCATAGCTTTGAACAACACTGTGTTTCAGGAATAAAACCCAATCATAAAGTAATTGATAAGCTTGTCAATAATTCTCTAATGTTGGTAACCGCATTGAATACTAAAATAGGATATTACAAGGCTGCTGAAATCGCTAATACAGCTCATAAAAATGAGCTAAGCCTTAAAGATGCAGCAATCAAATTAGGCTATTTAACATCAGAAGAATATGACCAATGGGTAAAACCAGAGAATATGACTGGAAGCCTAAAGTAATAAAATATGCGACAGGTTTTCACAAACATAAAGCAACTACTGCAAATTCGATCAAATAAAATTAGAAGTGTGACTGGAAAATCAATGAGAGAACTTCCATTGATTGAAAATGCATTTATATGCATTGAAAATGACTTAATTTCGGATTTTGGTGAGATGAATTCATTCATTCAGAAAAAAAATGATAAAGTTATAGATGTTAGTGGAAAACTAATTTTACCATGTTGGTGCGACAGTCATTCACATGTGGTGTATGCTGGAGATCGCTCATCTGAATTCGTAGATCGTATTAATGGATTATCTTATCAAGAAATAGCAAATCGCGGAGGAGGAATTTTAAATTCAGCTAAAAAACTTCAAAACACAACTGAGGAATTACTATTTAATCAGTCAATGTCTCGTATAAAGAGTCTGATAAAATTAGGCACAGGTGCATTAGAAATTAAATCTGGTTATGGGCTTACACTAGATTCAGAACTTAAAATGCTAAGAGTTATAAAAAAGATTAGCAATAATACTCCAATAAAAATTAAATCAACTTTTTTAGGAGCACATGCTATACCAGAACAATATAAAAATAATAAGTCAGGCTATTTAGATTTAATTATTGATGAAATGTTACCAAAAATTAATAATGAAAGTTTAGCTGATTTTATTGATGTTTTTTGTGAAAAAGGCTATTTCAATTTGAATGATACAGAAATTATATTGAATGCTGCTAAAAAATATGGATTAGTACCAAAAATTCATGTTAACCAATTTAATTCATTTGGAGGAGTTGATTTAGCTGTAAAATATGACGCAATCTCTGTTGACCATCTTGAAGAAATATCAGAAAAAGATATTCAATCTTTGAAAGATTCTAACACTATCGCAGTTGCTCTGCCAGGATGTTCATTTTATTTAGAAATCCCATATACAAATGCTAGAAAAATAATTGACTCAGGATTACCCTTGGCCTTGGCTACTGATTTTAATCCAGGTTCAGCTCCAAGTGGAAATATGAATTTTGTTGTTAGTTTAGCTTGTATCAAAATGAAAATGTCACCAGAAGAAGCGATAAATGCTGCTACAATAAATGGTGCTTATGCTATGGGAATTTCTGAAAATTATGGCAGTATTGGAATTGGGAAAAAAGCTAATTTAATTATTACCAAAGAAATGGATTCCTACCAAAAAATACCTTATTATTTCGGTGAGAGTCCAATAAGTGAAGTAATTTTAAACGGGAAATACTACTGTTGAATTAAACTAATAAATTTTAATTAAATCTAAAAAATTAATGCAACTAATAGAATGTGTTCCAAATATTTCAGAGGGAAATGATGATAATATTATCAAAACTATCTGCGATGAAATTGAAAAAGTTGATAAAGTAAAATTACTGAATGTAGATCCAGGGAAAGCTACAAATAGAACTGTAATAACGTTTATTGGCTCACCAAAACAAGTAATAAAAGCTGCGTTTTTACTAATAAAAAAAGCTCAAGAATTAATTGATATGTCAAAACATAAAGGTGAGCACCCAAGAATGGGAGCTGTTGATGTATGTCCATTAATACCAATAGCAAATATTAGTATGGAAGAAACCATAAAGCTAGCTCATGAGCTTAGTGAAAAAGTTGGAAACGAATTAAAGATACCTATTTATTGCTATGAGAGTGCAGCAAAATCAAAAGAGAGAAAAAATTTAGCAAACTGCAGGTCTGGGGAATATGAAGGTTTAGAAGAAAAACTTAAAGATGATAAATGGAAACCGGATTATGGGCCTTCTGAGTTCAATGAACAAATAAGAAAATCTGGTGCTACCGCTATAGCCGCGAGAGATTTTTTAATTGCATATAACATAAATCTCAATACAACATCAACAAGACGTGCAAATGCAATTGCATTCGATTTGAGAGAAGCTGGCCGTTTAAAACGTGAAGGAAATAAGCTTACAGGAAAAGTAGAAAAAAATAAAGAAGGTAAACCAATCAGAATTCCTGGTTTTTTTAAAAACCTTAAAGGTATAGGCTGGTTTATAAAAGAATATGGTATAGCTCAAATATCCTATAACATAACAAATATTCAAACAACACCATTACATATAGTTTTTGAAAAAACATGTAAAAGAGCAGAGGAAAGAGGGATTAGAGTGACCGGTTCTGAGTTAGTTGGCTTAATACCAAAAAAGGTTTTGATTGATGCAGGTTTATATTTCCTAAAAAAGCAACAAAGATCATCTGCATTACCTGAAAATGAAATAATAAGAATTGCAATAAAGACTTTAGGTCTTGATGAATTAAAACCGTTCAACCCTAAAGAACAAATTTTAGAAAATTATTTAGAATCCAATTCAACTGACCTAATTGATATGAGTTTAAATGATTTTGCTTATGAAACGGCTAGTGAATCTCCTGCACCTGGTGGTGGTTCAATTGCTGCTTACTGTGGAGCTTTAGGTGCTGCTCTAGCGACGATGTCAGCAAATTTATCTGCTCACAAAAGAGGCTGGGATGATAAATGGGAAACATTTTCAAATTGGGGTAATATTTCAATTAATCACCAAAAAAACCTTCTTAATCTAGTTGATAAAGATGCGCAATCATTTAATAATATAATGGATGCTTTTAAATTGCCGAAGACAAACGAAGAAGAAAAAATAAATAGATTCAAAGCGATTCAACTAGCAACCAAAAGAGCTATAGAAATCCCATTAGAGGTCATGGAAACTTCTTATAAATCATTTGAAGTAATTAGAAAAATGGCAGAAATTGGTAATCCAAATGCGATTACAGATGTAGGAGTAGCGGCTTTGTGTGCAAGAGCTGCAGTTGTTGGCGCATATCTTAACCTAAAGATAAATTGTAAAAGTTTGGATGATAAAATATACGTAAAAAAAGTTATTAAAAAGGGTAAGGAAATGGTTGAAAAAGCCAACAGCTTTGAATCTGAAATACTAGAAATAGTGAATAATGAACTCTAATTTTTAATCATCAGATTTAAATCCATACACAAGCTGTCCTAGGAAAGTGTTAGGCATTTTTTTATCGTCAATGTAACCAAGCTTGATATTTTTATTCGGTTTTGGAATATAACTAGTTCTAAAAATATAATCCCATATGCTTAAACTTATCGCAAAATTAACACCATTTTTATAACCTTTTGGTATATCATGGGCATGATGATACAAATGCATAATTGGATTATTGAAAATATATTTTAATACACCGTAATCAAGTTTAATATTTGCATGGTTTAAATGCCCTATGGTTATTGCAAAAAAGTGAACAATATAAGCTTGTTCAGGCTCAAATCCACCAATTAACATTAAAGCTAGAACCTTTAAAGGTTTGTATAGAATATTTTCCATCCAATGGTATCTTAGATGAACAGCAAAACTCATTTCTTTAGCAGAATGATGGACTTTATGAAATCGCCATAGAAAATCATAACGGTGCATCAGCGTATGAGTAAACCATTGAACAAAATCAAGAACAACAAAAAATATAATCAACTGAGACAGTTGACTGAAATTTGATAAATTTATTAAAGAAAATGCATCTGGATTTAAATTTAAAATTTCACTAGAAAATTTAGAAATACATTTATAAAATCCACTTATGAAAATACTGAAAATGAAAAAATTAAAAAACATGTAAAACCCGTCTAACCAAAAATCTTTTCGGATTATTTTTTGATCTTTTCGCCATGGAAAAAATATTTCAGCAAAAAAAACTACAAGAGATATAATTATTAAACCCCAAAAATAATTGCGAAACCATGGTACATCAAAAACAATTGATCGATAAGTCCAATTAATAGTCCCATGTATGGCATCAAAAAAAAGTTCTAAGTATTTCATTTAAAATTCTATTAAAGCCTTTAGTGAATCTTCAAAATTAAGATTTGCAAGATACTGCCGTTCCAACGAATCTGCAAATGGAATTGGTGTATTGAGACTGCCTACTCTTTTAACTGGAGCATCTAAGAACTCAAAAGCATTTTCCATTAAAAATGATGATATATCACTGGCAATGCCACCAAATAGAGAATCTTCTTGAAGTATAATAGCTCTATTAGTTTTCTTAACTGAATCCATAATACATTCATAATCAATAGGTTGAATTGATCGCAAATCAATTAAATCTGCTGAAATTTCATGGTTATTATTTAGCGTTTCAAGCGCCCAATGAACTCCAGCACCATAAGTAATAATAGTAACATCTTCACCCCTTTTCAACATTGCAGCTTTACCAATGGGAATAGAATAATAATCAACCGGCACTTCTTGACGTTGACTTCTGTAAAGTGCTTTATGTTCGAAAAATAAGATTGGATTAGGATCTTGAATAGCTGAAATCAATAATCCCTTTGCATCATAAGGGAAAGCAGGATATAAAACTTTTAGACCAGGTGTTTTTGTAAACCAAGCCTCATTTGTTTGAGAATGAAATGGACCAGCGCCTACACCTGCACCACATGGCATTCTTAAAACAATATCAGCCTCTTGTCCCCACCTGTAGTATGATTTTGCTAAATAATTTACAACTGGATTAAAACCTGAACTTATAAAATCTGCAAATTGTAGCTCAACTATTGATTTTATTCCTGCAATAGAAAGCCCCATAGCTGTTTCAATGATGCCAGATTCACATATTGGAGTATTGCGAACTCTATCTTTTCCAAATTTTTCTAAAAATCCATCAGTAATTTTAAAAACTCCTCCATATTCTGCTATGTCCTGACCCATTATTACCAAATCATCATGTTTTTTCATAGCATGCTCTAACCCATCAGAAATAGCATCAATAAATCTCATTTCTCTTGATTTATCAACTGAGTCAACTTTTTCAAATTCATATGATTTATACACATCGCTTAATTCTGTCTGCAAATCAGCTATTATCTCATCTTCGTCAAAAGCAAGTTTTAAACCAGACTTTATTTCATTTGAAATTTCATTGCGAAATTCATCAATTTTTGATGAACTTAAAATATTTGTTTCAATTAAGAAAGATTCATAATTATCAATCGGATCTTTTGATTTCCAAAAATTCATTAAATCTTCAGGAACATATTTAGTACCACTAGCTTCCTCATGTCCTCGACGTCGAAAAGTCTTAAATTCTAAAAGAATTGGACGAGGGTTTTTCCTAACACTTTTACTGATTTTATTAATTTTTGAATAAACCTCTAAAATATTATTTCCTTCAATTATATGTGATTCCATTCCATATCCATTTCCCCTATCTGCAATGTTTTTACAATTATATTGTTCATTTGTAGGCGTGGATAAACCATATCCATTATTTTCAATACAAAAAAGGACAGGTAAACTCCACACAGATGCAATATTTAAAGCTTCATGAAAGTCACCCTCACTAGTCCCACCTTCACCTGAAAAAACTGCAGTTAGTTTTGATTGTTTTCTTAAAATATGTGACAATGCAATGCCATCTGCAACTCCAAGTTGTGGTCCTAAGTGTGAAATCATTCCAATAATTTTATATTCTTGGGATCCAAAATGAAAAGATCTATCTCTCCCCTTAGTAAAGCCACTTTTTTTTCCTTGCCACTGCGAGAACAATCTGTTTAAAGGAATCCCTCTTGTAGTAAAAACACCTAAATTTCGATGCATTGGTAATATATATTCATCTGAGTGAAGTGCCATAGTCAATCCAACAGAAATTGCCTCTTGACCTATTCCTGAAAACCACTTAGATATCTTTCCTTGACGAAGAAGAATTAACATTTTCTCCTCAATCATTCGAGATTTTAACATATTATAATACAATGAAAGCTGTTGCTTTTTAGGAACATTAAAATCAGAGTATGAAAAAAAGGAATTCAATAACTATAATTAAAAATAAATATACCTTCAAATTTAACAAATTAAAAGGATATTCTAAGTCTCATAGTTAACCTCTGCGATAATAATTCGATTTCCTATATTTGTAATGCATTTATTAACAATTATGGATAAAATACCTAGTGTCGATCTTAACGATTTTTTATCTGAAGATAAAGTTTTAAAATCAAAATTTGTATCTGAAATTGGTCAAGCATTTCAAGAAATTGGATTTTGTGCTGTTAAAGGCCATTTTTTAAATGATGATTTGGTTAAAAAGTTATATACTCAAATAAAATTATTTTTTGATTTACCAATTGATGTAAAAAGAAAATACGAACACCCTGAATTTTCTGGACAAAGAGGATATGTCTCTTTCGGAAAAGAAAGTGCTAAAGGAAGCAAACATGGTGATTTAAAAGAGTACTGGCACTTTGGACAATACATTTCTGAAAATGAAATTAACAAATATGATTATTTTCCAAATGTAATAGTAAATGAAATTCCTGAATTCAATAATGTTGGTAGAGAAGTATACAAAACATTAGAAAAAACAGCAAAATATGTTCTGAGGGCACTTGCTTTATATTTAGAAATTGATGAGAATTATTTTGATAAATACATCGAAAATGGTAATTCTATTTTAAGACCCATTCATTATCCTCCAATAACTGAAGATCCTAAGGAAGCAGTTAGAGCAGCAGCTCACGGAGACATAAATTTAATAACCCTGTTGATGGGAGCTCACGGCAAAGGCCTTCAAGTTCAAAACACAGATGGTAAATGGATAGATGCAATTGCTAATAAAGATGAATTAATGATTAATATTGGAGATATGCTTTCAAGGCATACTAACAATGTTTTTAAATCAACAGTTCACAGAGTTGTTAACCCAGACAAAGAGCTTTTAAAAAAATCTAGATACTCTATACCTTTTTTCATGCATCCTGTAAGCGAAATGAAATTAAATGTTCTTGAATCATGTATATGTGATGAGTTTCCAAAATCTTATGATGACATAACAGCAGGAGAGTTTCTTCAAGAAAGGTTAATTGAACTAGGTTTACTTAAAAAATAATGGATTTAAAAGATCAACTAAAGAAATTATTTCCTGAGCACATAGAAAAAAAAGTCAGCGAATCAACAACTGAGACTGAACTGTGTATTCAAAAACAACCTTTAATTTGTAAATACGAAAAAAGAAAAGGTAAGCCAGTTACTATAATCGATGGCTATAGTGGTTCAAATTCAGATCTAAAAAAATTAACTTCAAAAATTAAAAAAACTTTTAATGTTGGAGGAAGTTTTAAAAAATCAACCATAATAATTCAAGGAGATTATAGAGATAAAATTATGAATCTGCTTAACGAAATGGGATTTGGAGTTAAACGCGTTGGAGGTTAAAATGTCAAAAGTCATAAAAAATTCTGAGTTAATATTAAACCGTGACGGTAGTATATATCATCTTCACTTAAGGCCAGAAAATATCGCACGAACAATAATTACTGTTGGAGATCCAGAAAGAGTAGATCAAGTATCAAAACATTTCGACTCCATTGATTTTAAACAACAAAAAAGAGAATTTAAAACTCACACAGGCTTTTTATCTAATAAAAGAATTTCTGTAATATCAACTGGTATTGGTACTGACAATATAGATATTGTTTTAAACGAATTGGATGCTTTGGTAAATATTGATTTCAAAACTCGAAGAACAAAATCAATTTTAACAAGTTTAAATATTATTCGCATTGGAACCTCAGGAACAATTCAAAAAAACATTCCTTTAGATTCTTTTGTATTGAATACTAAAGCATTAGACCTCAGTGGAATGCTTAACAACTACAATATTGAAAGTATTAGAAACAGAGCATTTGAAAAATCTTTTTGTAAAAAAACAAATTGGTCCATTGAAAAAAGCTACCCTATTTTGGTAGAATCATGTACAACATTAAATAGTAAACTCTACGATGAAAATATTCTTACAGGAATAACAGCAACTTGTAATGGATTTTATGCACCTCAAGGACGAATTTTAAGATTAAATCCAAAAGATGAAAAATTAATTGAAAAAATTGAAAATTTTAGTTTTGATAATCTTAAAGTTACAAATTTTGAAATGGAAACTTCTGCCATATTTGGCTTATCAAAGTTATTGGGTCATAAGTCTAGTTCAATAAATGCTATTTTGGCTAATAGAAAAAATGGAGACTTTAGTAAACACCCTGAAAAAACAATTGACAAGTTAATTAAATATTGTCTAAAAAAATTGACTAGTCAATGAAGAAAATTCGAGTAGGAGGTGTTCCAGAGCATTTTAATTTTGCATGGCATATTGCATTAAAAGATAAATTATTTGAAAATTCAGGAATTGATTTACAATGGATTGATTGTCCTGGAGGAACTGGTGAAATGACTCAATCCTTAAAAAATAATAAAATTGATTTGGCTGTAGTTCTAACTGAAGGGATAGTAAAATCTATCTCTGATGGAAATCAATTTAAAATTATACAAACTTTTGTCAAAAGCCCATTGATATGGGGCATTCATGTTAGCTCAAAATCTAGCTTCAATAAAATCAATCAGCTTAAAAAAACAAAAGCGGCAATAAGCCGAATTGGATCTGGTTCTCACCTTATGGCCTATGTTAATGCTCAACAGCAAGGGTGGGATGTTTCAAAAGATTTGAGTTTTGAAATTGTAAAGGATTTAAGTGGTGGTATTAAAGCTCTTACCAATGATACTGCTGACTATTTTTTATGGGAAAAATTCACTACAAAACCCATTGTTGATGATGGAATATTTAAACTTATTGGAGAATGCCCTACCCCATGGCCATGTTTCGTTATTGCTACTAGGGACTCTTTTATTAATCTTGAACACAAGACAATAAAAAGAGTTTTAAATATTGTAAATAATATTACAGAAAAAATTAAAAATATTGACAATATCAATGAATCAATCTCATTTCAATATAATCAAAATATTAATGATGTAAAAGAATGGTTAAAACAAACTAATTGGTCTAACAAAAACATAAGTAAAAAAACTCTTAATGATATTCAGAATAAACTATTGAAGCTAAAAATAATTTCAAATAAATTAAATTATAAAGAACTGGTTTTCAAACTGAATTGAGATTCAATCGAACAGCTTATTTTTTTTTAGAATAAATTCGCTTAGGGTCATTAATCGGCTTTGCACCATTGATTTGCCTTCCAATACCATTGGGTTTTTTTCTTGCCTCACTAACTCTTTCACTTAAAACATAAGAAAGTGAGTCTCTTATATCTAAATAAGCTTTTGATTTAGACAAGTTGTACAATTCACCAGAATCGTATTTATGATCGTATAATTCATATTGATAGGACCCATTAAAAAACCATCTATTTAATCTGTATCGTTCAGTTCTTATACCATAACCTTGTGCTTTTTGACCACCTATGTTAACCTGAAGTTCTGTAAGAGCATTTCTTCTCACATTATTTTTTTTATTACTGAGGTATGGAGCTAAACTTTTACCGCTTACAAATTTTGGAGTTTTCATTCCAACTAGATCCATTATTGTGGGATAAAGATCAACTAACTCAACTGGATTATTAATTGATTGTGAATTTTTATTAAATCCAGGAGCAACAAAAATAAGCGGCACTTTTGTAGCATTATCAAAAAGAGTTTGCTTTTGCCAATGTCCATGTTCACCTAAATGATATCCATGATCAGAAGTAAAAACAACTATTGTGTTTTTATCTAAGCCTGTATCTTTTAATTTTTCTAAAACTCTACCAACTTGAGCATCCATGAAAGAAGTTGTTGCGTAATAAGCATGCTTAATAATTGCTGCTGTATCAGGTGGAAGATTTATTTGTTCCTTACGGGATCTCACTGAAACTGCAGCAGGTTTAGGAATAGTTGACAGGTATGAATCCGAAATTTCAGGAACAGTAAAATCTTCAATATCATACATGTCAAAATATTTTTTTGGAGCTACAAATGGAATGTGAGGACGATACAAACCATAGGCTAAAAAGAAATTTTCTTTACTTTTAGAAAACTCGTCCAAGAAATTAATAACTTCATTAGCACCAATACCATCAGTTTGCTCCTCATCATCTCCTTCAGATTCAAGCCAACTTAAAGTTGCACCATCAAAATCAGGCTTAACTTTGTTAAGTTTATATTCTTCAATTTTGTCACGTCCGTACGGATTTACGGTTCTGTCCCAAGAAAAAGAATCATCGTGACCAGAAGTTCCAATGTCTCTGGGATTGTGATAATGATAAATCTTACCCACTCTTACAGAATGATAATTTTCTATTCTAAACTTTTGGCCTAAAGTTATTACATCTGGAATGGTCTGACGAACATAAAGACGAAGTTCTTTAGATTTAGTTTGATCAGGATATAAACCAGTCATCAAGGATACTCTTGATGGACCACAAAGAGGATATTGGACATGAGCATTTGTGAATATCAGCCCTTGTTTTGCTAACTTGTCTAAATTTGGTGTAATAGCAAGTGTATCACCATATGATCCTAATGCACAATTTAAATCATCGGCTATAATAAATAATACATTCAGTTTTTTAGAAAATTTATAAGGTTTAGAGCTAACCATTGTGCTCATAAAAACCAGCAAAACAATCCATTTAAAATAATGTATCATAAATGATAATATTTATTTAAAATTAAAAAAAAGAGCTAAGGGTTCCAATTTTATTTTTTAATTAATTTAAGTTGTTTATAATTTAAATTAATAAGATAAATACCTGTAGTCAAATCACCAATATTTATTGAACTATCAATAATTTCTTTTTCAATCTTATTACCATACATATCATATAAACTAAAATTAATTATTGGATTGTTTGAAATAATTTTTATCAAATTTGAAGCAGGATTTGGTGTAATTATGACATTTGTTGAATCAATTATTATAGGCTCATAAGCTGATAGTGTATTTTCTGTATCACATAAGTATTCATAATTGTTTTCTATACTCATACTGTTCAAATTATCTGGCCCAGTGTAAGAATTTTCAGGAATTGATGGAGTTGAAAATTGAGTATTGTACAAAATCCCAATATCGGTTAATTCCATATCATTATCAAAAAAATCTGCCACGCCAGAAACAGGCTCAAACCATGAATAACGCTCAACATAATCAAGTGATTCAAGGTAAGGTAAAGCTAAAGCCATGAATTGATGATTAACTTCTGTAGTTCTATATTTATTTGCATTAAACTCTGTAATCCAAATTGGTAACCCATAATTATCAAAAACTTGATTAAGATAACTTTTAAATCTATTGAAAATACTTAATGGATCAGCATTTGGAGAATTTTGTGGGTCTGAGTTCCAATCATACCAATGTAAAGCAATTACATCAATTCTAATATCATTTTGTACGGCAAGATTATTGAACGAATCTAACCAATTAAAAACAGAATTTTGTCTACACGCTGGAGAAACAAGCCTTAAACCTGTTTTCATCAAGTTTTCATAAACATCCAACGCCGTTTCAACATCGCACATATTGTTATACTGCCCTGATTGACCATTACAGTCGTCTGGCTCATTAAATCCTAAAACATGAGTTGTTTTATATTTTGAAATATATAATTCTATATCTGAGTCATCATTTGCTCCACCATAGCCCCACGACATAGGAGTACATTCACGATTTAAGTCAGAAACCCCTTGATTATTCCATCTGTAAAACCAGCTGTTATTAATCCCATATACATCACCAGAAGTACCCTTTTTAGAAATCCAATTCCATGGGATAATCCTCAAATATGAAATTATTGAATCTAAATAATCAGGTAAAAAACTAACATGTAAATCATCTTCTGAAGCAATAAAAACTTTACTTTTACCAGTTCCATCTTCATTGTTTGACACTGTTAGCATATATCCTTTTTTCAAAATAAACGATTTGATACTATTATTTAAACCGTTAGGAATTGTATTACCACTATAAATATCATTTAAATAAAAGTTAGCGTTTTGACCGTTAAAATTATTTTGATCATAAGCTACTAATGGAGCTGAAATCTGAATATCAGATCTAATCAAAGTTCCTTTATCATAATAATTATCCAAACGGATATTCTCAGGATAATCAACAATTAAATTTGGAATATTAAATTGGCTCAAATAATCCTCAAAAACTATATTAGGTTTAACATTTTCTAATCTAAGCCAGCTTATATTGTTATTAAAATTAATTTGAACGTTATTATTTAGTGGTTCTTCGTCAGTTAGATTTAAATATGAATTTTCTGCTAAATTCACTTCACCTCCTGAAATACTTAGAGCTTCTAGGGTTGAATTTGAAATATTTAGATTCTTGTTTGATTGTAAAACAATTGACTCTAGTGGAGTAGTATATATTAATTCATCGTTCAGAGAAATATGATCAAAAGTAATATCTCCAGTGCTAAATTGTATTTTTACAGACCTGTTATAATCTACTGAAGGTGCTGATAAAATATTAAGACCTAAAGAAAGTGAAGTTGAATTTGGGAAATACCAATTACCATTAGCTACTGTTCTTATGATACGAAAATTTGCTCCTTCATCTGGAAGAGAAATAATATTAATTTTTAATGTTTGCTGAGCACCACTGTTATCATCTTCTAAACTAGCAACGTTAAATACAAATGGCCAAATTTCATTTGGTCCAGGGTTGAAAATTCCAGGAGATTGAGAAGATATACTCACACCTAGACCAGATATTGAGCTGGCGACTGCATTACAAGTTAAATTTAGATCAAAATTTATTGCTTCAAACGGATCTATTGAACCTGTTTCAGGAGATTGACCAGTAGCTGTATCAAACCAATTCAATTCATTAAAAAAATTGTTATCTCCTCCTGCTCCACTCCAAGTTAAAGATTGGCTACTTATTTGAAGTTGGAATATAAAAAAACATGAAAATATTAAAATCTTTTTCACAGTTTAAGATAATTCAAAAATTAATGAAAAGAGTTAATAATATCAATTGGAGTTTTCTTCCATGTGATACCTGATTTCCATTTAGGTGCTCTCACATCGTTTAAGTAATCCTCTAATGAGATTTTCATTCTTTCAAAAACTAAAGGTTCAATATTTATTAAATTATTTTTTTCTTCGATATCATTAATTAGATCAAATAATTTGAATTCATTATTATCATAAAATTTTATCAATTTATAATTATCAATAATTATAGCTGAATGAGCTCTTTTTAATGCTATTCCATTTGCATAAGGCACATGAAATACTAATCCCTCATAATTACGTATAATTTTTTTATCGTTGCCGCTGTTAAGTATATGCTTAAAACTACCCCCGTCCAAATTATCATTTTTTTTATTTAACTTTTTCCCAGCTAAATCAATAATTGTTGGTAGTATGTCTGAATGTGTAATAGGTATTTTAGACTCTGTACCAGCTTTTACTCTGGGTCCAGAAATTATAAAAGGCACTCTAATACCACCTTCCATTGCATCCCATTTACCTCTGCTCAAAGGAAAGTTAGACCCTCTATAATATTTAGGTTTAGGAGGCATTATTGGCACAGCACCATTATCAGATGTGTAAATTACATAAGTGTCTTTTTCTAAACCTAAAGCTTTAAGCCTATCAAGTAATATACCGACTCCACTATCTAAATCTTCTGTCATTGCTGCAAAACCAGCATGATTTTGGTATTTACCTTTAGCTTTATTTTTATATTTTTCTAATGTTTTTTCTTTTGAAATTATATCTGAATGAACAGCATAGTGAGAAATCTGTAAGAAAAAAGGGGTCTTAGAATTTGCTTGAGAATTGATAAAGTCAATTGCTTTTTTAGTTGTACTAAATATTTTTTTAGGATCTATATCAATGTTATTTTGCCATTGCTTTATGTTAGATTTTGGATTAAATACACCATCTTTATTTTTTGTGATCCCATCACTTTCATCATAACCCAGTATCGAAGGATGGACATCAATACCCCATTTACCAAAATGAGCTGTTTTATAATTTGGGTTAATTTTCTTCAATAGTTTTGGAATTGTATATGAAGATTGATGATCAATATGACTTGTATTCATCCCAACACGAATCATTTTTATCCGAGCTGGGGTTTGACCAAACTGTATACTATAACGGGATGGTGAACATACTGGGGCACTTGCATATGCTGAAGAAAAACGCATACCACTGTTAGATAGTCTTTCAAGATTTGGTGTTTCATGATAATCACTTTTAGATGATGGTAAATTATCCATCATCTGAACTGAAGTACCGTTCCAACCTTGATCATCTGATAGAATCAAAATAAAGTTAGGTGGTCGTTTAATATTTATTGTTTTGTTACTTGAGCAATTAACTAAAGTAATAAGCCCAAATATTAAAAAAATTACTCTACTGAGATACATCAAATTAATTTATGTTGGAATTAGAAGAGGTTTCAGAAACTGGTATTGGCCATGTATAATCTTCTGGTTGTCTAGAACCGATAGCACCTTGAACATATTGCGCAGAAGTAGCACCCAGAACATTAGAACAGTATTCATTGTAAACTCCAAATCTAGTTAAATCAAAAAATCTGTGTCCTTCCATATATAGTTCAACTGCTCGTTCTTTAAGAAGTAAAGTTCTAAAAGCATCCATCGTCATGCCAGATCCGTTAAAAGCAGACATCCCGACACGATTTCTAAGAGAATTTATATCATTTGAAGCCATTTCAGGATTCTGAAAAATTTCAGCTAAAGCTTCAGCGCGCATTAAATAAACATCTGCGAGACGAATAACATGCCAATTCTGACGACTAGTGTAAGGAGTTGTAGCATTAGGATCAATATATTTAGCCGTCCATACTTGCCACAGTCTCCAATTAGCAGTGTTACCAGTATTTAACGAAGTTGGAATATACCCTGTACTTCCGTTATTAATTGAATATTCCCAATTAGTATTTTGATAATTTCGTAAAATCGAATTTTGAAATCTAGGATCATTTTTATTTAAATGGAAATTGATAAAACGTGGTTTTAATTTATTAGTTCCACCAAATCCTGTACCGCTAAGCCCTGAATTTCTTGGAGTAAAAAGATTAGAAACAGCCGTACCTTGTCCAATCTCATCAGAGCCTTGAACATCAAATAACATTTCAGGGTTATTCCCATTATCGGCGTCAAAATTAGAAATCCAATTTTCCAAATTGCTGCTCAAATTAAAACCATTGTCATTCAATGAAGCGTCACAATGAGCTTTAGCTAATTGATAGTAATAAGAAACTGATCCAGGCAATGCTAAGTATTTAATATTGCCTTCGTTACCTGTTTGTGCAGTTCGTTTACATGATCCCATTCGAAGGTAAACTTTAGCAAGTAAAGCATTTGAAGAAGCTTTAGTAGCTCGACCTAAATTATTAATATTTCCGTTTCTTGACTCATTTCTGTCCCAACAATTATTAGCTGCATATTGAAGATCTTCAATAATATTTGAATAAATATCTACAATTGAAGAAACTGGAAGACCTTGTTCAGCTTCAGTTGCTTCGACTGGCTGTAATCTCAGTGGAACCTCACCAAAACACCTTACCAAGTTAAAATAATGAAGAGCTCGTAAAAATTTTGCTTCTCCAATAATTCTAAATTTTAACTCATCATTCATATCAATTGTCGGGACATTAGCAATAACATTATTTGCCTCGCGAATAGCCAAGTATATATCTTTCCAAATTAATTGTGTGTTTGGATCAGTAGACGTGACTGTACCATTTTTAAAATTATTAAACTCAAATGTAGCTAAACCTTGATCTGATGCTGCGAAAAGTGTTGATAAAAATTTTTGCTTATAATATCCATTACCGCTTTTTAATCGAGCATAAGCTGCAGTTAATCCATCAATAGCATCTTCTTCATTTTGATAATAATTTTCAGTATCAGTTTGAACAAAAGGATCCTCATCAAGAACATCACAAGAAAATACACATATAAATAACAATAAAACTTTTATCCAAATAAGTGCTTTAATTTTCATAACTAACTAAATTAATAATTTAACTTTAATCCAAAAATATATGATTTTGTCCCTGGATAACTTCCAAAATCAACACCACGTTTTTGAGGGTTTCTTGTGTAAGTTCGAACTTCTGGGTCATATCCGGGATATTTTGTCCATGTTAACAAATTTTGCCCTGAAATATACAATCTGAGAGAGTTACCATTTTTAAAATTAAAATTATATCCCAAGTTGATATTTTTGAGCCGTAAAAATGATCCATCGAAAACTTGTCTGTCTGATGGAGTATTACGATTTCC
>JAYNFX010000002.1:0-1232 GCA_038106885.1 Flavobacteriaceae bacterium
CTGTTTTAAGTGCAATTCATGATGAATTATATGAAATTCCTGAATAAACATTATGCTATTTATCTTCCTCAAGATATTGTGATATTTTTTTTAAATTGCATCTTTAACATTACAATTATGAAAAATTATATTTTATCTTTTTTTAGTTCTTATAGATTTTCTTTGTTAATCGTTCTTATTACACTTTTAAATTGTAGTGGTGGCGATAGCGGGGATTCAAGTACTTCTCCATCTGGTGATCCTCAAATAACAGTCAGTAATGATTTAATTTCTTTTGGTCAGGTCTACATAAATACAGAATCTGATTCGCAATCAATGAATGTTGCAGGTAGTGATCTGTCACAACCAGTGAATTTATCTGTTACTGGTCCGTTTAAAATTTCAAGCGATAATATTAATTTTTCAAATAATGTTCAAGTCTCATCAGGGAGTTCTGAAATTTTCATAAAATTTAGCCCTACACAAACAGGTTTGATTGTTGGTGAAATTTTACTTGAAAGTCCAGGAGCTGAATCAGTCGAGGTTACTCTTACAGGAACAGGAATTACTGTTGTACATTCGTATACAGCATTTAATCAACAACCTTTAGGTTTTGGTGGTGGATTTAATCAATCCGCAAGTCAAGTCTTTAGTCTCCATGGCGATATGTCAAATATTGATAAGGTGAAAATGTTTTTACAAATCGATTGTCCTTCAAGTGGTTGTGATGATTGGGATCGTTTTGCCAATGTTAAAGTTAAAGATCCTGCCTCCGGTAACTGGTTTGAAATAGGGCGTTACATAACCCCTTATTGGGTCGGTACCCAACAGCTTGATCGTGGATTAGAATTTGATGTAACCGATTTTAAGTCATATTTGACTGGAGAAGTTGAACTTCGAATTTATATAGAAAATTGGACAGCAAAAGCTGATATTGTTACAGTTGAGTTTGATTTTGTTGAAGGTACACCTGATTATCCATATTACGCAGTTTCAGAGGTATTGGGTTACCACATAAATTCAATTGATGGAGTTCCATACGGAGTAGATCACAATTTTGATTTAGATAAAAATATTCAGATTCCTAGCAATACAGAATCAGCACATCTAAGAACAATTATCTCAGGCTGGGGTCATGCAACTCCTAATGATATTGGAGGAAGACCCTGTGCTGAATGGTGCTTCAGGACTCATAATGTAAAGATTAATGGTTCAAGTATGTTTCAACATTACATGGGACCCATTGGATGTGC
>JAYNFX010000002.1:1332-26333 GCA_038106885.1 Flavobacteriaceae bacterium
GATAGCTTAAGTAAATTAGATGAATTATCATTTTTTTTTGCTAATTCCTTAGCTTTAATGGTTAAACTCTTTTGCGCAGTTTCAATCTGAGAATTCACTATTGATATTGAGAAAAGTAAAATATATAATAAATTGAATTTATACATTTAAGTAATTTATCATTTGTAAGTAAATATAGAAAGATTACTCAAAAAATATACCATACTTATCCCAAGTTATTTTATCATAACAATAATTAAATATTTATATTTAATTTTAATTTCCAGTTTTAAAAATATTTACAATTTAAAGTTCAATTTATTTTCGCCACCTAATGGAAAACATAAGTTTCAACATTATTAAACAATTAAAAAATATAACTGGTAGCAATTATTTAATAACTGATAGTTGGAATAAAAATATTTACAGTAAGGGATGGCGCTACGGAGAAGGCGAGGCATTAGCTGTTGCAATTCCAGGAAGTTTGATTCAATTATGGGATATTTTAAATATTTGTGTATCAAATGATGTAATAGTTATTATGCAAGCTGCTAATACTGGTCTAACCGGCGGTTCAACTCCTTACGGTAATGATTATGATAGACCTTTAATTATAATTAATACCATGCGAATTAATGATATCCAATTAATTAATAATGGTAAACAAGTAATTGCGTTTTCTGGAAGTACTTTATTTGATTTAGAAAATAAATTATCACCATTGAACAGAGAACCTCATTCTGTGATTGGATCTACATCAATCGGTGCATCGATAGTTGGAGGAATTTGTAATAATTCAGGAGGATCTCTAGTTAAAAGAGGGCCAGCTTACACTGAAATGGCTTTATATGCCAAAATAAACAAAAAGGGCGAATTACAATTAATTAATAATTTAGATTTAAATCTTGGTTCTACAGCAAAAGATATATTAAACAACCTACAATCAAAAAAATATGATTTTAATGATTTTATAAAATCCAATAAAAAGGCTTCAGATGATATGTATGGTGATATTGTCAGAGATGTTAGCTCAAGTACGCCAGCACGATTCAACTCAGATCCAAGATTATTAAATGAAGTCTCAGGATCCGCTGGTAAAGTTGTGGTTTTTGCAGTAAGACTAGATACTTACGAAAAACCTAATTTAAATAAGGTTTTTTATTTAGGAACAAACACACCAGATACTTTTTGGAAAATTAGAAGGGAAATACTTTCAAATTTTAGATCACTTCCGACCTCAGGTGATTATTTGCACAGGGATTGCTATGATGCTGCAAAAAAGTATAGTAAGGATACATTTATAATTTTAGACAAGCTTGGAACAAAATTCTTGCCAACACTGTTTAAATTTAAAAGGAATATTGATCGAATTTCCAATAAATTATTTTTTTTGCCAGAAAACTTATCAGATAAAATATTGCAATTCTTATCCAAGCTTTGGGTAAATCATTTACCTAAAAAAATGGAAGCTTTTAGAGATTTATATGAGCATCATTGGATAGTTGAAATGTCAGATGATGGAATTAATGAAGCAAGAGAATACTTTACTTCCTTTTTTAATGAAAATGAGGGCTCGTTTTTTGAATGTAACAATACTGAATCAAAGAAAGCAATTCTTCATAGGTTTACAGCTGCAAGTGCTTTTGGAAGATATTCTATTTTAAACAAATCTAGGATAGGGGGAACATTTTCAATGGATGTTGCATTCCCTAGAAATGAAAAGGATTGGTTTGAAGTATTACCTGATAGAATAAGTGATATGTTTGAAATTAAATTATATTATGGTCATTTATTTTGTCACGTAATGCATCAAAATTATATAGTAAAAAAGAATATTGACATTGATAAATTAAAGTCAGAATTATTAAAATATTATGATTCAAGAGGAGCTGAATATCCTGCTGAACATAATGTAGGGCATGAATACAAAGCAAAAGAATCTCTGCTTAACTATTATAAGAATTTAGATCCAACAAACTCATTTAATCCTGGAATTGGTCAATCTTCAAAAAACAAGAACTGGGTATAGTATTGCCATTATAAACATGTATATTTATTTTAAAATAATTTTTTTATGCAAAAAGATTTAGGAAATTATAGAAAATCATATGATAAAGGAACTCTTTTGGAATCCGATATTTCTGAGTCACCTTTTAAACTTTTCGAAAATTGGTTTTTTGATGTTGATAAACATTTTCCAGATTTAGAAACTAATGCAATGACGCTTTCGACTATTGGCCTTGATGGCTTTCCTAAGGGACGTGTTGTTCTTCTAAAGAAATTTTCGAATGATGGATTTACTTTTTTCACAAATTATAATAGTGAAAAATCTAAATCTATATTGTCTAACACTAAAGTGTGTTTGTCTTTTCATTGGGGAGGTGCCGAAAGACAAGTTATAGTAAAGGGTTATGCTGAAAAAATTTCCGATTATGACAGTGACACTTATTTTAATTCAAGACCTAGGGGTAGTCAATTAGGTGCGCATGTTTCAATGCAAAGTTCAGTTATTAAAAATCGAAAAGTGTTAGAAGACAGCCTTGATACTTTATCCAAAAGATTTGATAAAAAAGAAATTAATAGGCCTGATTTTTGGGGCGGATTTATTGTTAGACCTATTGAGATTGAATTTTGGCAGGGTAGAGCCAATAGACTTCACGATAGAATAAGGTATAAAATTAAAGATGACATGACTTGGAATATTGATAGACTATCCCCTTAAAAAAAATTAATTTAACCATGAATTGATTCGTGATTATTTAATTCCCCCATGATCTTAGCTTCATATTGTAATAGTAATTCCCATTTTTTGTCAACTAATTCTCTATCTCCGTATTTTCTAGCTAAATTTAAAAACATTGTGTAATGATGTGCTTCGCTTACCATTAACTTCTTATAAAATTTTGCTAGTTTTTTATCTTTTAGATTCTCTGAAAGGAGTCTAAACCTCTCACAGCTTCTTGCTTCAATTAGTGCAGCGTAGAGGAGTCTATGAATTAATTGTGTTGTTCGACTGCCACCTTTAGGGAAGAATTTCAAAATTGAAACAACGTAGTTATCTTTACGATCTCTTCCTAGAGTAAATCCTCTATTTACAATTAGATCATGAACCATTTTAAAATGACTTATTTCTTCTTCAACTAAAGAAATCATTTTAGTTACTACTTCGGTAAACTCTGGAAAGCTTACAATGAGTGACATTGCAGTACTGGCGGCTTTTTGCTCACAAAATGCATGATCAGTTAAGATCTCTTCAATGTTCATTTCAGCTATATTTACCCAGCGCGGATCTGTTGGTAGTTTAAGTCCTAACATGTATTATAAATCTAGGTTAAATGTTTTTTTGAGTAATTCAATTGATGGGTTTTTCTCTTTCAATTTTTGGAATTTTTCTTCGTTTGTATAAACAAATTTTTTTTCTATTGATTCATTTACAGAAATATCTAAATCAATACTGTAATTTTGTAATGATAATCTTATGAATTGCAATAAGTCAGTTTTTTGTCTTTCAACCTCAATTTTATTAGTTGAGTTTGGGAATTCAAGAGAAATCATATTGTCATTAGTTACTTTTGGATTGTCAATTTTTAATATTGCTGCTAAATTGTGTTTACCTTCATTTTCAATTTTTTTTACATATTCTTCCCAATATTTCGATAAATCTTCTTGTGTAAATGGATTGTTTGGTAAATCTTTAGGATCAATACTTACTTCCATTTGTTTAATCTTGTGCTCTTTTTTTCTTTGTATACTTTTTAATGATAGTCCCGAGGATTGTCGATTATAACTGGTGATATTATTTATTTTATTTAATTCATTGTTTATATCTTCAATATTTGACTCATCATCTTGTTTAGTAAGATCATTTGAATCATTAATTGGATTTACACTAAGTATATCTTGATTTACTTCTTTTTTTTGGAGTAATTCTGAATTATTTTGATAATTTGAGGGGGGAATTATGTATTTACTGGTCTTTTTTTTTTCTCCATCAAATCCGATAGAAGCCAATTTCATTAAACACAGTTCTACTAGGAGACGCTTGTTCCTGCTTGATCGAAATTGTAGATCACAATCATTAGTTAAAGAAATTGCTTCGGTTAAAAAACTAGTGTTTATTTCTTTTGATTGTATTTTATACCTATCTCTTATAGATAAACTAGTCTCTAAAAGATTTAATGTTTCATCATTTTTTGATACAAATAAATCTCTAAAATGTGATGCTAAGCCACTAATGTAATGTTGACTATCAAATCCCTTTTCTATAACTTTATCTAAAATCAATAAGAGGCCAGGAATGTTGTTTTTAATAATAAGATCAGTGGTTTCAAAGAATATATCAAAATCTAAAACACTCAAATTTTCTGATACAGCTTTACGTGTTAGTTTACTGCCGCAAAAACTTACTACTCTGTCAAAAATAGAAAGAGCATCTCGCATTGCACCATCTGATTTTTGTGCAATAATATTTAATGCATCTTCATCAGCATCTACACCTTGTTCTTTTGCAATTAATTTTAGATAATTTTTTGTGTCAGAAACAGTTATTCTTTTAAAATCAAATATTTGACAACGTGATAATATTGTAGGAATGATTTTATGTTTTTCAGTTGTTGCAAGAATAAATACACAGTGCTTTGGGGGTTCTTCTAAAGTTTTTAAAAAAGCATTAAAAGCGTTAGTAGATAGCATATGTACTTCATCAATAATATAAACTTTGTAACTCCCTATTTGCGGAGGTATTCGTACTTGATCTGTTAAGTTTCTTATATCATCAACAGAATTATTAGATGCAGCATCAAGTTCAAAAATATTAAACGAATAATCTTCGTTTGAATTTTCATTATCTTGACTATTTATCATTTTAGCTAAGATTCTAGCACAGGTTGTTTTTCCAACTCCACGGGGTCCTGTGAAAAGTAATGCTTGAGCAAGATGATTTTCTTTAATTGCTTTTTGTAAAGTTTTTGTAATCGCAGATTGACCCACGACATCTTCAAAGGATTGGGGTCTGTATTTAAGGGCTGATACAACGAATTTTTCCATCTTAAAACAAATTTAAAAATTTATTATCTATTGATTTAGAACACTATTATAAATATTTATGAGTTATCAACAATTTGCGTAATTTTGTTTCAAAGCAGATCGCCTTATCGCTGTTCGTTATTCGAAGAGAGGAAAGTCCGAACACCATAGTGTAGCATAGTGGTTAATGGCCACCGTCTGTGAAGATAGGAAAAGTGCAACAGAAAGTATGTACAGGTTAAGCTGTAGTGAAATCAGGTAAACTCTATGCGGTGCAATGCCATGTATATCAACAGTTGAGTGCGACACGCGCAATGTTGAAGGGTAGGCAGCTAGAATTTACTGGTAACAGTAAATGTAGATAAATGATAAGGGCTCATTTGAGTACAGAATTCGGCTTACAGATCTGCTTTTTTTTCTATAAAAAAACTAAAACAATTACCTCCATATATTTTTCGATCCGTAAAGTTTTTTTGGTTGTCTAACGATCTTTGTTTTGAATGTTCGATAATACAAACTCCATTTTCATTAATTAATTTATTTTTAAATATTAAATCTATTAATTTTTCAAGCTTATCTTGGTTTATATCATATGGGGGGTCAGCAAATATTATATCAAACTGATTTATTGATTTTTCTAGATGCTTATATACATCATTGCAAACAGTATGAATTTGCATGTCTAATTTATTCGAAGTTTCATTGATAAATTTTATACATCTTCTATCAATATCAACTGATTGGATATTTTTTGTTCCCCTAGAACAAAACTCATAGCTTATATTTCCAGTTCCTGAAAACAAATCAAGTACTTTAATTAATTCAAAATTGTATCTGTTTGAAATAATATTAAACAAAGCTTCTTTTGCCATATCAGTTGTTGGTCTTACAGGAAGCTTCTTAGGTGCATTTATTCTTCTTCCTTTATGTAATCCTGAAATTATTCTCACCTATAGCTATTTAATATTGTAAAATGCTTTGTGTCTTTGTTTTTAAAATAATTCATTTTCTTAAAACTGACAATAGATACATTTCTTATGTATTTATATGCTATTTTGAATAATTCATCATCGTTCAATATAGAACCCAAAAATTTGCAATTTAATTTTTCTGGATTTAATTCTAATTGCTCTATTGTGAATAGAATAAAGTAAATGAAATCTTCTTTTGTATTGTAGTTAAATTTATTATAAAATAAAAGAGAATTTGAGCTGATTACTAATATATCAATGTTAGATTTTTCAACATTTACATAAAGTGATTTTTCTTTAATATTTTTTTCAATTTGTAAAACTTTATCAATTATGACTGTTGAGCTATGTTTGTACTCAAAACTTCCAAATTTTTCAAAAATGTAATTATTGACATTTACATATGGTACATAAACTGACATTATTTCTTGATTTGTTATAGCATCATATGTTATAAAATCATTTTTAAATATTTTTGCATTAAATTTTAAGTAATCTGATAGATTTGCTTCCTCAAATAGAGCTGAAGGGACCAGTGTTTGAACTTCATTATCGTGAATAACTTGAATTTTATTAAAATTTTCGTTCAATAAATCAATATTATCAA
Organism: Flavobacteriaceae bacterium; assembly: GCA_038106885.1. Lineage (GTDB taxonomy): Bacteria > Bacteroidota > Bacteroidia > Flavobacteriales > Flavobacteriaceae > UBA3537. The sequence continues at coordinate 7,915 of JAYNFX010000002.1, forward strand.
ATTCTTCAATTAAATTCTTTAAAAGTTGCTGTGGAGTAATTTTTTCTGCAAACTTAATATCTCGAATTAATTCAACTTTTTTAGTAAAAAGATCTAATACTAAAAAAGAAAGTCCATTCAATCCTACTTGAATGGACAATACTAAGTTTCTATCAGATATGTTACTGTTCGCTTGAATAATTTTTAGGCCAATTACCGTTTGTATTAACTTCTTCCATTGATCCAACTTTGAGAGTTGGTCCATTAACTTCTTCAACTGACTTCATTTCTTTTTCTTTTTTCACAAGATTTTGATCTTGATCATACAGTAAGATACCTTTATCAATGGAAACTTCAAAAACAGGGATATTAATTCCATTTTGAGGGATATATCCTGTTTCTAACTTAAAAATTTGATTCTTTTTCCCTACAGGAACATTCATCATTGTTTTATACCTTTCATCTGCTCCAAATAGTGAATCTATTACATTGACATATCCCAAAGTATCAATAATAACTATATCTTTTGTAGTGTCAACACCATATCGTTTTGTTAAAAGTTTATCGATTATGGTTGAATCTCTTCTTTGTGTTATTGTAAATTTTTCGGTTTCAATAAATTTTACTAGTGAGTCCCAATTATTTTGAAAATTTCCTTTTACTGATCTATACGCTAGCTGAGAATCACGAATGTCTTTTAAATTTTCAATAACTATTTTATATCTTTTTTCTTTTTCCTGATTAAATTTAATTTCTCCATAGATAGACATAAATGTCATGTAAAAAAATATAGCTATAAAACTCCAAAGACCAATTAGAATTAAACCCTTATATTTTTTTGGATTGTATTTATCAACAAAAAAAACAATAGTTAGAGATAAAATAATGGCTAATATTATTAGAAAAATTTGCATGATTATAATTTAAAATAATGATAACAAATCTACAATTTTTTTTTGTTCAATAAAGTCTTAGCAACTAAAAATCATTCTTATATTTGAAATTGTTACGTTATTGAATTTTTTACATGACCTCTTCAGAATTTTATAATTTATTAAAATCCGGTTTTCCTTTCTCACCAACATTAAAACAGGATATTGGTCTACAAAAACTATCTAGCTTTATTTTAGATAAATCAAAAAACAACATTTTTTTATTAAAAGGTTATGCAGGAACAGGAAAAACAACAATAATTGGTTCAATTGTAAAAAATCTATGGAAAATAAAAAAGAGTTCTGTTTTATTAGCTCCTACCGGAAGAGCTGCAAAAGTTATTAGTAATTACTCATCAAGTGAGGCTTACACAATTCACAAGAAAATTTATGTTCCGCGAACAGAAAAAAATGGAAAAACTTCTTTTATCTTAGGATTAAATAAACACAAAAACACCGTTTTTATTGTTGATGAAGCTTCAATGATTTCTGATAAAACAAACCGGACTAGTTTATTTGGAACAGGATCCTTATTAGATGATTTAATTCAATATGTTTATTCAGGCTACAATTGTAAATTACTACTTATTGGAGATACTGCACAATTACCACCAGTAAATTTAAATCTAAGTCCAGCACTAAATGTTGATCTAATTGAACTAAACTTTAACAAAAATGTTTATGAATTAGAATTAGATGAAGTAGTTAGGCAGAATGAAAATTCTGGAATATTATATAATGCTACTCTTTTACGAGAGTCAATTAATTTTAAATCCTATGATTCATTTGAGTTTAAGATAAACGATTTTATTGACATAGTTAGGTTAATCGATGGTCATGATATTTTAGATGCAATAAATGATTCGTATTCAACACAAGGAAATGAACAAACTACTTTTATTGTTAGATCAAATAAAAGAGCAAATTTGTATAATCAGCAAATAAGATCTAGAGTTCTTTTTAATGATTTTGAAATAACCGCAGGAGATTATATGATGATAGTCAAAAACAATTATTTTTGGTTAAAGCCCACTTCCGAGGCTAGTTTCCTAGCAAATGGTGATATAATAGAAATTTTAGAAGTTTATAAGATTAAAGAACTTTATGATTTTAGATTTGCTGAAGTAAAAATACGTCTTGTTGATTATCCTAGGATGAAACCCATTGATATAGTTTTAATGCTTGATACAATATCACTCGAAAGCCCCTCATTATCCTATGAGGATTCAAATAGATTGTATCAACAAGTGTTAAAGGATTATGATAATGAGAAATCTGGATATAAGAAGTTTTTAGCAGTTAAAAAGAATAAATATCTAAATGCATTACAGGTTAAATTTGCATACGCAATAACTTGTCATAAATCTCAAGGAGGACAATGGAATAATGTTTTTGTTGAAAAGCCATATCTCCCAAATGGCATTGATTTAGATTATTTAAGATGGCTATACACAGCAATAACAAGAGCTAAAGAAAAACTCTTTTTAATAGGCTTCAATGACGATTCTTTTGAGGATTAGACTTATTAACTATTCTTTAATGAATTGAATGAATAAAAAATCATATTTTTAAAAAAAAAAGTTTAAATGAAAGTCATTGCTATGATTCCGGCTCGATATGAAGCTAGTAGGTTTCCAGGTAAATTAATGCAAGATTTAGCAGGTAAGTCAGTTATTTTAAGAACATATGAAGCTACAATTAATACTGGGCTTTTTGAAAAAGTTTTTGTAGTTACTGATAGTAGAATAATTTATGACGAAATAAGAAAAAATGATGGTAATGTTTTAATGAGTAAGCTTGAGCATGAGTCTGGTAGTGATCGAATTGCTGAAGCTGTCCATGATATTGAATGTGATATTATCATAAATGTTCAAGGGGACGAGCCTTTTACCGAAAGTGAAAGTTTAAAACGGCTAATCGAAGTTTTTAATTTCGATAAAGCAAAACAAATTGACTTAGCATCATTAATGGTTAAAATTGATGATGAAAAAGAGATTAATAATTCAAATTGTGTTAAAGTTATTACTGACAAAGATAATTTCGCACTTTATTTCTCTAGAAGCGTAATTCCATTTAACCGTTCTTTTAATAAAAAATTAAACTATTACAAACACAAAGGTGTATATGCTTTTCGAAAAGCTACTCTATTAGAATTTACAAATTTACCCATTCTAAATCTCGAAGAATCTGAAAAGATCGAATGTTTACGTTTCTTAGAGCATGGGAAGAAAATTAAGATGGTTGAGTCAAATGTCCAAGGGGTTGAAATTGATACTCCATCTGATTTAGAAAAAGCAATAAGTTTATGGAAATCATAAGTATTAATATCTTCGAAATATTTATTAAATGAATTTTAAAAATTTTCCATTAGTTTCTAAAGTTGTTTTTGGTAGAGGTAGCATAGCTCAGTTAAATGAAATTATATCTCCTAAGCGTAAAAATGAAAAATCTCCTTTCATTTATTTAATTGATGACGTTTTTGAAAACAATAATAATATTATTTCTAACATATCTCTTTCTTATGATGACTATATTATTTTTATATCATCCAAAGATGAACCTAAAACTTCCCAAGTTGATAATTTAGTTGAAGACATAATATTAAAAACTAAATCTATACCCTCAGGGATCATTGGTATTGGAGGAGGTACTTTAATGGACTTAGCAAAAGCTGTGTCCCTAATGTTAACTAACAATGGGTCAAGTGATGAATACCAAGGATGGGATTTAATAAAAAATCCTGCGGTTTATCATGTTGGTATACCAACTATTTCTGGAACAGGGGCGGAGGTGTCTCGGACAACCGTACTTAATGGACCAAAAATGAAATTAGGTATAAATAGTGATTTTACTCCTTTTGATCAAGTAATACTTGATCCTGAATTAACAACAGGTGTTAAAAAAGACCAATGGTTTTACACAGGAATGGATTGTTTTATTCATTGTGTTGAATCTTTAAATGGAAATTTTATAAATACATTTAGTAAATCTTATGGTAAAATGGCTTATGGACTTTGCAAAGAAGTTTTTTTGGATGACATTAGTATTTCTGAGAGTCAAAATAAGTTAATGATGGCTTCTTGGCATGGTGGTATGAGTATTGCTTTTTCTCAAGTTGGTATTGTCCACGCTTTAAGTTATGGGTTATCATATGTTTTGGGTATTAAGCATGGTTTGGGTAATTGTATTGTTTTTAATCAACTAGATGACTTTTATAATGAAGATATTCAACTATTTCGTAAAATGATTAAAAAGCATAAAATTTTATTACCCAAAAACGTCTGTAAGAATGTTTCTGATAATGATCTTGATAAGATGATTGATATTTCATTTAATTTAGAACCTTTATGGGAAAACGCAGTTGGTGTTAATTGGAAGAGCGAAATATCAAGAACTTATATCAAATCTTTATTTAAAAAAATGTAATGTTTAGAGTGATTTCAAAATTCATTTATTTCAAGTTATTAGGCTGGAAAATTAGTGGTTTCAAAGATTTTAACAGTGTTAAGAAGGCTGTGATTATTGCCGTTCCACACACCAGTTGGCATGATTTTTATATCGGTGTTTTACTTCGCTCAGTTATTAATATCAAAGCAAATTTTATCGGTAAAAAATCATTATTTAACCCCTTAACTGGCTGGATGTTTAAAGCTCTAGGCGGATACCCTGTAATTCGAAAAAATAATGAAAAACAAGTCGATGCTATTGCTAGACTTTTCAAAGATAAAGATGAATTTAGGATAGCCATTGCTCCCGAAGGCACACGAAAAAAAGTTGAAAAATGGAAAACTGGATTCTATTACATAGCAAAAAAAGCCAATGTTCCAATTGTTATGTTTACACTTGATTTTGCTAACAAGGAAAATAAATTTTCAGAACCATTTTATCCTACTGACGATACTGATTCAGATTTTAAGTTTATGACATCGTTTTTTGAAGGTGTAAATGGAAAAGTACCATCCTATTCCTAACTTTCTTTCATGGAGTGATATACGTTTTGGACATCATCATCTTCTTCAATCTTTTCCAGAAGTTTTTCAACTTCGGCTATTTGCTCCTCATTTAATTCTTTTGTTGTGTGAGGAATTCTCTCAAAACCTGAAGATAGTATTTCAATATTTCTTGATTCTAATTCCGATTGTATTGATCCAAAACAATCAAAAGGTGCATAAATTAGTATTCCATCATCATCAGAAAAAACTTCTTCTGCTCCATGATCTATAAATTCTAATTCTATTTCCTCAGGATCTAATTCATCACCATTAATTCTAAAATTACAAGTATGATCAAACATAAAAGCTACAGATCCTGATGTACCAAGACTACCTCCACATTTATTGAAATAGCTCCTAATATTTGCAACTGTTCTTGTGTTATTATCTGTTGCTGTTTCAACAATCACTGCAATTCCATAGGGTGCATAACCTTCAAAAAGAACCTCTTTGTAATCTCCTTGATTTTTATCGCTGGCTCTTTTAATTGCTCTCTCAATATTGTCTTTAGGCATATTGACAGCTTTAGCATTTTGTATTACAGCTCTCAATTTAGAATTGTTTTCTGCATCTGGTCCTCCTTCTTTTACAGCCATTACAATGTCTTTACCAATTCTAGTGAATGCTTTACTCATTGCTGCCCACCGTTTCATTTTCCTGGCCTTTCTAAACTCAAATGCTCTTCCCATTGTAATAATTTGATGCTTTAAAAATATTAATTTCGTTTATAATCACAAATATATAGATTACTTAATTGTGAGATGTTCTTTTAAAACATCATTGCTTTCAAATTGTAAATACTTTGGAAGTTTATTGTATTTTGATAATACTGCCAAATATCTTTCATTATTAGTAGTGTAAACAAATTTATACTTAGGGTTATTAATGTCTAAATATTTAAGTAAGTCTTTAATGAAATAATCGTGATGAACAAGATCATAACTACCACAATGGTAAATTCCATACTTATTTCTGTTAATTATAAAATGTAATTGTCGATTTAATCTTTCTGCAGAACATACATTCATTACTAAATTTGGAAATAATTCTATGGGTTCATTTGTTTTTACAAGCTCTTTTATTTCTATTATTCGATTGGATTTATTTCCAAATACCATTGGAAGTCGAATTATAACCCACTGATTTATTGGCAGTTTTTGAATTATATGTTCTATTTTAATTTTTAACAAACCGTAGATGCTGTGACTTAGCCTTGTGTCTTTTTCGTAACTAGGATATTTACTGTAAGCATCAAATACATTAGCTGAAGACAAAAAAATGATTTTCACATTATTATTAATTTTTAAATACTGTGTAATATGTCTGTGTAGTATTATTTGAGTATCGAACGAACCTCTTATGGTAGAGATTATTAATGAAGGATTAATTTTATCTAAGATTTCAAATACATCATCTTCTTCATGATTAAATTCAAAGAATTTTTTATTGTTTAAAAACTTTTTTGTGGGGATTCTATATGTCCCAAAAGTATTAAAATACTGTGATAATTCTTTATAAATTGAATGTCCCAAAAAACCACTTGCACCTAATATTAGAATACGAGTTTTTTTATCTTTCATTTATTTTTATAGATTTACAAATGGAGTTTTTACAATAACAGCTGGAATAATATTTTTTCTAATTTTTATCCATAAAGTTGATCCAATTGAGCATTTTTCTGAAATAACATATCCCATGCCTATACCTTTCTTAAGAGTAGGGGACATAGTCCCTGATGTGACTACTCCAATAGTATTATTTTCATCGTCTACTAGTTCATATCCTTTTCTAGGAATTCCACGCTCCAACAATTCAAATCCAACTAGTTTTTTTTCTGTTCCAATTGTTTTTTGTTGTTTTAAATCTTCTGAGTTTGTAAATTCTTTTGAAAACTTGGTTATCCAACTTAATCCAGCTTCAATTGGTGAAGTATTATCATCTATGTCATTACCGTACAAGCAATACCCCATTTCCAATCTTAATGTATCTCTAGAAGCTAGACCAGCAGGCTTTATATTATATTTCTTTCCAGCGTTAAACACTTTATTCCATATTTCAATAGCTTGGTTGTTTTTACAATAAATTTCAAACCCTCCACTTCCTGTATATCCTGTTGCAGAAATAATAATATCTTTCATTCCTGCAAATTCACCAACTTTAAAGTTGTAATATTTAATTGATTTTAAATCAATTTTAGTTAAGCACTGCATTGATTCTATTGCTTTTGGTCCTTGTATAGCTAATAAAGAATAATTATCACTTACATCTGATACTTTAGCTCCAAACTTATTGTTTGTACAAATCCAATTAAAATCTTTTTCAATATTACTGGCATTTACAACTAAAAGATAAGTATGCTCATTTAACCTGTATATAATTAAATCATCTACAATACCTCCTTTATTATTCGTCATACAACTATATTGTGCTTGTCCAATAGAAAGTTTAGATGCATCATTAGTACATAAGCTTTGAATAAGTTCTAAGGATTTAAATCCTTCTATAATAAATTCCCCCATATGTGAAACATCAAATACACCGACTGAGGTTCTTACAGCATTGTGTTCAGTGTTAACACCATCATATTGAACCGGCATATGGTATCCTGCAAATGGGACCATTTTAGCGCCTAATGAATTATGTAATTCGAAAAGTGCAGTTTTTTTCATTGAAATACTTTTAGATTACAAATTTAATTAAATTTAGGATCTAAAAATTTTTAGAGAATCATTAAATTTTCCTTAAAGTCATTATAATTTTCAATTGGAAAAGCAACTTTATTTTTTTTAATAATTGATTTAATTTGAATTGGAAGTTCAATTTTCTTTTTGATCAGAGGCTCTACAGTGTCCAAAAATTTTGTATGATGCGCAGTTTCTAAAAAAACTGTATGAACTGACGAATTAGTTTTTAAATACTCTTTACAGCCTAGATATCCAATTGCAGCATGGGGATCCATTATATAACCAGTATTTTTGTATACATCATTAATAGCATTTTTTGTTTGATTATCTGAAAAACTGTATCCACATAAATTAGACTTAATTTTATTATAATCATTATCGTATATCTCCATTATTCTAGTGAAATTACTCGGGTTGCCTACATCCATAGCGTTACTTATTGTTTGGATTGTAGGTTTAGGGTTATAAGAATTAGAATTTAGATACCTAATCACAACATCATTAGCATTGTTTGAAGCTATGAATTTTTTGAAGGGAAAACCCAACTGTTGAGCTATCATTCCAGCACATATATTTCCAAAATTACCGCTCGGGACAGAAAATACAATTTGTTTATTAATTTGCTTAAGTTTTTTGTAAGCAAACATAAAATAAAACATCTGGGGTAGCCATCGAGCAATGTTTATAGAGTTAGCAGATGTTAGTTCTTTAGTTGAAGATATTTCATTATCCAAAAATGCTCTTTTAACCATGTCTTGACAATCATCAAATGTGCCATTCACCTCAAATGCGGTAATATTTTTACCAAGTGTTGTAAGCTGTTTTTCTTGAACTTGGCTGACCTTTCCCTTAGGATATAATATTACTACTTTAATTCCCTCAACTCCATAGAAACCATTTGCAACAGCACCACCTGTATCACCTGATGTCGCAACTAGAACCGTAATTTCATTTTTTTTATTTTTATTGAAATGTCTAAGACATCTAGCCATAAATCTAGCTCCAACATCTTTGAATGCCATCGTTGGTCCATGAAATAACTCAAGTGTTGATATTGAATTTTCAATACGCTTTAAAGGGAAGTCAAAATTAATTGTCTCTTCAATTATAGATTTTAGTTCATACTTTGGGATTTCTGATCCAACAAATTGCTCTATCCCGCGATAGGCTATTTCTAAATTCGAAAGACTTTCAATTTCATTAAAAAATGAATTACTTAGTTTATTTATAGTTTTGGGATAATATAACCCTCTATCTGGTGCTAATCCTTTTCTAACAGCATTTTCGAAATTTGATTCTGGACAACTGCGATTTAAACTATAATATTTCATTTTAAGATAAAACTTTTATTCCTTCGGTATTAATTTTAGAAATGTATGAGTGAAATTCTATTTCAGTATTTGATAAGAAATTAGTCTGTTTAAGTTTAATTTCTTGAGCTGAATCAATTCCCTTACACAAGGTAAAAATTGATGGTCCAGAACCAGAAATCGATGTACCTAAGCCATTTGAATCAAGGGAAATTTTTCTTAACTCATCGAAATATGGTATTAGTTTACTTCTATAAGGTTCAACTATAATATCTTTGAGTGATTTTCCTAAAAGTTCGTAATTTGAAGTATGCAATGAATGAATTAAACTGCCAACGTTTGACCATTGTACGATGGCATCTTTTAAAGGTACATTTATTGGTAATATAGATCTTGATTCTGATGTTTTTATTTCAATTTGTGGATGAACAATTACAGCGAAAAGATCCGTTGGAGTAGGGAGTTGTATTACATCCAATGGATTTACAGATCTTACCAAAGTAAAACCACCCAATATTCCAGGTGCAATGTTGTCAGCGTGCTCAGTTTTACTAGCTAAAGCTTCTCCTTTTAATGCATATTCTATTAGTTTAGATTTATTAAATGGATTTCCTAGTAAAAAGTTTATACCATAAACACTTCCAATAGCACTTGCAGAGCTACTACCAATTCCACTACCAGGTTTAATTTTTTTAAATATTTCAATTTCAAAACCAAAATCAATATTTAAATCAGCGTACATAGCAAGCGCTGAAACTCCAGCAACATTTAATTTAGGGTCAGTAGGAAGATTAAATCCTTTTATTTGAGTTATTTCAATTCCTTTTGATTTTTTCTTCCTTATTATCATTTCATCACCAATACTATCTAGACAAAAACCTAGAGTATCAAATCCACAACCTACATTAGCAACTGTTGCAGGAGAAAAAATCCTAACTTCATTCATAATTATACTATATAAGTTCTAATTATATCAGCAAATAGCCCAGATGCAGTAACTTCAGCACCAGCACCAGCACCCTTTATTATAAGAGGTTGATCTTTGTATCGATCTGTGTAAAACATAACAATATTATCTTTACCCTCTAAATTATAAAAAGGGTGATCATCTTCAATTACTTGTAATCCAACTTTGGCTTTACCCTCCTTGAATTCAGCAACATATTTCAATTTGCCATTTTTATTATTAGCAATTAAAAACAATTTTTTGAATGAATCTTCATTTGATTCAATAAAATTATAAAATTCATCAACAGTATTTTGCTGCATGGATCCATCCGGCAAAAACGTATTGTTATCAATATCATTAAACTCAATAGAAAAGCCAGATTCACGTGCTAATATTAGAAGTTTTCTGGCAACATCAATTCCGCTTAAATCAATTCTAGGATCAGGCTCAGTAAAACCTTGATCTTGAGCTTGTTTGATTATATTTGAGAATTTTTGATCTCCTTTGTATTTATTGAATATAAAATTTAAACTTCCTGAGAGAACAGCATATATTGAATTAATTTTATCTCCAGATGTTATTAGGTGATTTAGGGTGTCAATAACTGGCAGTCCAGCTCCAACATTTGTTTCAAAAAGTAAAGGCGTATTGTACTTTTTTGATAAATTTTTTAATTTATTGTAGTACTCAAGTTTACCTGAACATGCAATTTTATTACATGCAACAACAGCGATATTTTCTCTTAAATAGTTAGGATATATTAAAGCAACTGATTCATTAGCTGTAATATCAACAAATACAGAATTCCTAAGATTCATTTCTTTTGCTTTTTCAAAAAACTTAATCTCATCAACTAATTCACCATTTTCAAGATCTTTTTTGGTCCAATTATTTAAATCGAATCCGTCATAATTAAAATCCATTTTTTTGGAATTGCAAATTCCAACAACTTTGATTTTCATCTTCATATTTTCTAGAAGGAATGATTCTTGTTTATTGATTTGCTCTAATAGTGCTTGCCCTACATTACCAATTCCAGCAATAAATAAGCTTATTTGTTTAGTTTCTGCTTCAAAAAAAGATTCATATAAACAATTTAAAGCTTTCTTTACATCATTTTGCGAAATAACAGCAGTAATATTTCTTTCAGAAGCTCCTTGAGCAATTGCACGTATATTTACATTGTTTCGTCCTAAAGTACTAAACATTTTACCGCTTATTCCCTGGTGATTTTTCATTCTATCTCCAATCACTGCAATAATTGATAAATTTGTCTCTAAAATTATTGGATCAATTTTTAAAAGTGAAATTTCATTTTCAAATTCTTTGTCAATAGCAATTTTTGCAATTTTTGCATCACTATCTAATACTCCTATGCATATTGAGTGTTCAGATGATGCTTGAGTTGTAATTATGATATTTATTTTTTCATTAGCTAAAGTTTCAAAAAGTCTTTTTGAAAAACCAGGAATCCCAACCATGCCATTTCCTTGAAGTGTAAGTAATGTAACTTCATTTATATTGCTGATTCCCTTGATTGGGTTATTATTTACATTATCTACTTTGTTAGTTATTAGAGTACCATTTTCGTTTGGCAACAAGGTATTTTTTATTAAAATTGGAATGTTTTTGTTTAGTACTGGAAGTACGGTTGGTGGATATAATACTTTTGCGCCAAAATGTGATAATTCAATAGCTTCTAAGTAGGATAACTTTGCTATTGGCTTTGCTTGTTTAACAAGTTTTGGGTTAGTTCTGTACATACCACTTACATCTGTCCAAATTTCTAGTGCTTTAGCATCAAGTGCTGAAGCAATTATTGCTGCTGTATAATCTGATCCCCCGCGACCAAGAGTCGTTATTTCACCATCTTCACTTTTCGAGATAAAACCTGGAATTACTGTTATTATTTTTGAATTATTTCTAAAATAAGCTTTAATATTTGAATCAGTTTCATCAAATTGAACATTTGCATTTGTATAATTGTTATCTGTAACAATTAAATTTTGACTGTTTTTTAATTGCACATTCAATCCACATTGTTGCATATATTCAAAAATTATTAGTGAAGATATTAACTCGCCGTAACTTAGAAGTTTATCTGAAGTTTTAGGTGATATTTCGTTAATTAAATAAATCCCATCTAATAAGTTTTCAAGCTCAGATAATTTTTCTGATACAATTTCTTTAGTTTCTAATAGTGAATTTCCATTTAATAAGTTATCTATGATTTTTTCATGTTGAGTCTTAATTTTTTTAATATCGTTTTTGTAATCCAAATTTTTATCAACTGCCTTTGATGAAGCAGAAATTAGTTTATTTGTAATTCCTCCTACAGCAGATACGACAACGATAATAGATGATTTTTCAGATTCATTTATTACAATCTTAGTTACTTTACTGATATTTTCTGAAGATCCAACTGAAGTTCCTCCAAACTTTAAAACTTTCATCGAAATAATTTTTGAAATTGATATAATTTTAGACTTATTAGTATCATTTGTTTTTATTCAAATTTTAAATTTGATTAAATAAAATTTATAATAGAGATCACTTAAAATAAAATGACACCAAATCTATTGTTTTTTAAACTTTAAAAAAATTAAAAATGAATTATTGAGGATTTATGAATTATTTAGCGTTTTATTATTTTTTATTTAAAAAATAATAAAAATTATACTGAAAATTTCAATTTGAAGGTAAAAGCTTGGTTGATACTTCTCCGAATCCAATTCTTAAATTATCATTTTTACAGTATCCTCTCATAATCACAGTGTCATAGTCTTGAATAAACTTTCTTTCTGTTCCATCATTGAGTTTTAAAGGATTTTCTCCTTTCCATGTTAGTTCTAACATTGATCCATATGAATCTTTTTTTGAACCAGAAATTGTTCCACTACCCATCATGTCACCAGAATTTACTGGACATCCATTTACTGTGTGATGTGCTAGCTGTTGTGACATGTTCCAATACATATTTTTAAAATTTGATCTACAGACAACAGTTTCTTTGCTATTAGGAGGTTTTATAGCAACCTCAAGACTAATATCATAACTTTTTTTTCCACTTGATCTTAAATATTCTAGTGGTTCAGGATTTTGTTTTGGAGAATCAACTTTAAACGGCTCTAAAGCATCAAGTGTTACAATCCATGGCGATATTGAAGATGCAAAGCTCTTTCCTAAGAATGGGCCTAATGGAACATATTCCCAGCGTTGTATGTCTCGCGCACTCCAATCATTAAATAAAACTAACCCAAAAATATAGTTTTCAGCTTCATTGACTGATATCGAATCACCTAAATCATTAGCATCGGTAGTTATAAATGCCATTTCAAGTTCAAAATCTACAGCTTTACTGGGACCAAAAATTGGACTTTCATACCCATTCGGTAGAGTTTGCCCTTTGGGTCTTCTTATAGAAATATTTGAAGGAATTATAGACGAACTTCTACCATGATAACCAACTGGTAAATGTAGCCAATTCGGCATCAAAGCGTTTTCTTTACCTCTAAACATTGTACCAACATTTGTTGCATGTTCTCGACTTGCATAGAAATCAGTATAATCTCCAATTTGAACAGGTAATTGCATTTCAATTTCATCCAATCTGAAAAGAACTATATCTTTATGCTTGACATTTGATTTTAGTATTGAATTATCTGCATCAAAAATTTCTGCAATTCTGTTTCTAACTGCTCGCCAGGTTTGTCGCCCATCAGCAATAAAATCATTTAATGTATCTTGAAGAAAAATATCATCTGTCAATGGAATTTCATCAAAATAACCTAACTGATGTAGTGCGCCTAAATCGATAGCTGTATCTCCAATTCTTGTTCCAATAGTTACAATATCATCTCTGGTCAAAAAAACTCCAAAAGGAATATTTTGAATAGGGAAATCTGAATGTGGATCGACATGTAGCCAAGATGATCTATCTGGATTATTAGCAAAATTTGACATATCAGTTAATGTTAATTAATTTTTAATAAATATTACATCAAATATATGTTTTTTGACTTATATAATTAAGTATATACTTATTTTTGCAATCTATTAACTTATTAATAATCTTATGATAAGAGACAACGAAATATTTGATTTGATTAATTCAGAAAAAAATCGTCAGATAAATGGCATTGAGCTTATAGCTTCTGAGAATTTTACGAGTAACCAAGTTATGGAGGCTACAGGATCAGTTTTAACAAACAAATATGCTGAAGGTTATCCTGGAAAAAGATACTATGGTGGATGTGAAATTGTTGACCAAGTTGAACAGATTGCAATTGACAGAGCCAAACAATTATTTGGTGCTGAATGGGCAAATGTTCAGCCACATTCAGGAAGTCAAGCAAATACTGCAGTTTTTCATGCATGTCTAAAAGTTGGAGATAAAATTCTTGGATTTGACTTATCTCATGGTGGCCATTTGACCCATGGCTCTCCTGTAAATTTCTCTGGACGTTTATATAATCCTGTATTTTACGGAGTTGATAAGGAAACTGGAATGCTCAATTATGATAAAATTCAAGAGATTGCATTAGCTGAAAAGCCTAAGTTAATAATTGCTGGAGCTTCTGCTTACTCTAGAGATATAGATTACAAGAGATTTCGCGAAATTGCTGATAGTGTTGACGCAATTTTACTTGGTGATATTTCTCATCCTTCAGGTTTAATTGCTAAAGGAGTTTTAAACGATCCACTTCCACACTGTCATATTGTTACAACCACCACTCATAAAACCCTCCGTGGACCAAGAGGTGGTCTGATAATGATTGGGAAAGATTTTGAAAATCCATTTGGTTTGAAGTTTAAATCCGGTAAATTAAAAATGATGTCCTCTTTGTTAGATTCAGCAATTTTCCCGGGAAATCAAGGTGGCCCATTAGAACATGTTATTGCTGGAAAAGCAATTGCATTTGGTGAAGCATTGTCAAATGACTTCATGCATTACATAGTTCAAGTTAAAAAAAATGCAGATGCTATGGCTAAAGCATTTGTTAAACTTAATTATGATCTTATTTCAGGAGGAACGGATAATCATATGATGTTAATTGATCTTAGAAACAAAAATATAACTGGTAAAGATGCTGAACAAGCTCTCGTAAAGGCTGATATAACAGCTAATAAGAATATGGTCCCATTTGATACTCAAAGCCCATTTATAACATCTGGAATAAGGGTTGGTACTCCTGCAATTACGACTAGAGGATTAATTGAAGATGATATGAAAATAATTGTGGAATTTATTGATGAAGTAATTTCAAATCACTCCAACGAATCGGTACTAAAATCTGTAGCTAAAAGAGTTAATTCAATGATGGGGGATAGACCCTTGTTTGCTTAATTTATTACTTAGTTTTCAAAATTTATGGCATTGTATGCTCCTAAGTCTACAGGTGCTGTTCTTTGATTTCCTAATATGTCAGTGCTTAATTCACCAGTAGTGATTCCATATCCAGATGCAGGTGATTCAATAGATATTTGAAGTTTGTTTTGATCTGGATCAAGAAAATCAGGATTAGAATTTAATATTATATTTTCATAAAGAGTGATATCGTTGAAATTATAATATGGACTATCATAAAAATTATTTGGATCGTTAAAAAGTAACAAGCAATTTTTAAAATTTAAATTAAAATCAGCGTCAATAGTATTATCAAGTAAAAGTTCAGGATTATCATTTCCGTAAATTATGCAATTTGTGAAATTGGCTTTTGTTAAATTGTTAGGAATAATATTTTGGTCGCTATCTTGACTAAAATTATTTAATAAAAGCGAAGGGAACTGTCTAAAACTATATGACCAATAATTTGCTATAGTAGCATGTATTACATCATATTGACCACCAAATGTAGCGGCAAATGAAGATTGACCTGACTTATTTATTACCAGATTTTCACATTTAATATTTGTTGCTCTACCAAGAATTCCAAAGTTACTAGAATTGTAAATTTGAGTATTATTAATTTCAAGTTTATTTTCATCTTCTTGATTACCATCGCATAGAATTCCAATAGTGCTATTTTTTATTGTTGTGTGATTAAATTTATTGTTGGTACTTCCATTAAAGAGCCAAATTGTTTGCCACTGTCCTGGGATTTCTGAAAAACTATCTTCTAATCTGTTTCCTTCAAAAATAATTTCGTTTTCCATTAATGATTGATCATCACTAGGCATACCATTTGAGTGAATTGAAGCATTATCAGTGATTAATAAGCCTGAGTTGTAATGGAAATGTAACCTAGCTCCAGCTTCAATATTTAGAATATCACCATTATTAACAGCTGCATATCCGTATATAACATATGGCTTTTCATTGGTAAAATTTAATTCATTAGACTGTAAAAAACGACCTTGTATAGATGTTTGGTCTTCAATACCATCGCCATCAATATCAAAATTTAAAGTTTCTATTTGATTTGTTCCGTCTTCAGAAATGAATTGTTGAGGATAAATAAATATTGCATCTTTAACTAACGTAATTAGTTCTACTTTTTGGATATCATTTTCCCCGAATTCAATCCTATCAGTGTATAAATATTGATTTTCATTTGTTACCAGTTCTTGAATATCAACTGTTGTTTCGATAAAAACATACATACTATCTTTAGCCAATAATTCAACATTTGTAAATTCATTTCCAGCTAAAGGGGTGTCACCTGTCATTCCATCAACATTTAATCTATAGTTTGATTGTGGTCCGTTTTGTAGTCTTATACGGGGTATTAATATATTTGAATTCGAGTTATTGTAAACTTTAAGAGTGTAAGTGCTTGACCCTATATTAGAAAAAATTGTATCCAGGTAAACAGTGTCTTTAGAAAAAATTAAATCTCCTTCTGATTTTTCAAAATCAAGATCATTACGACAAGAGCTCCAAATCAAAACAACCGATAAAAGGAGTATTATTTTTGATATTCTAATGAAATTTGACTTCATAAATGTAAAATTATAATTTTTAATTAATCAAAAAGTGTTAAAAGGTCTGTAGGAATCCGTTTAGGCTTTTTTGTATTAGGATTTGTCATGCACCAATTAGTTTTACTTTTTACTAGGAGCATAGAATTTTTCTTGTTTATGATTTCAACTTCTCGAACACATGTTACTCCACTACATTTAGATACGTAAGTTTTAAGTATTAATATGTCGCCAACATACGCAGGTGATTTATAATCAATTTCATGTCGTATTACAACCCAAACATAATTTTTACGCTGAATATTAGTTGTTAATGAATTCCAATGTTCATTAGCAATTTGTTGTATCCATTTAATGTATCTGATATTGTTTACGTGATTTAGATGATCTATGTCGTCTGAACTTACAGTTATTATTTTTTCAAATACTTGCATTAGTTTGTTTTAATAATTCTAACTTCAAATAGCTTATCCCAACGCTTTCCTGTCACAAATAATGTTTTTCTTTTTTTATTGTAAGCAATTCCATTTAAAACATCTAATCCATTGTGTTTTGTTACATATTTTTTTAAGTCTTTAAAATCAATTACAGCCTCAATAGCACCATTTTCTGGATCAATAATCGCTACACCATTTTTTTGATATCTATTGGCATATATCTTTCCTTCTACCCATTCAAGTTCATTTAAATTTGTCAATTTCCCTTTGTTGGTATAAGCTTGAATAAAGCCTTCTTCTGCTTGTGATTTTGAATTTAATATCCAAATATTTTCTGAACCGTCTGTCTTATATAAGTTAACACCATCATTGCACAATCCCCATCCTTCATTACTTTGTCCATAATTAAAACTATCAATATATTTAAATTTATTTAGGTCATAAATCAGACCTCTACCTTCTTTCCATGTAAGTTGATATATTTTGTTATTAAGTATAGTTAATCCTTCACCAAAATAAGATGAAGATAGATTAATATTTTTTAGAACTTTGTTATTTTTATAGTCTAAGGCTCTAAGTTTTGATTCTCCATATTGACCAGTGCTCTCATATAAAATATCTCCATAAAATTCTATTCCTTGTGTGTATGATGTTATATCATGGTCATAAATATTAACAACTTCATAGGAATAGATTCTAGGAGTTTTGTTGTTTAGAACAGTAATTTTGTTAATTAATACTTGTTTATTGCCTTCAGAAAAAATAGTTGCTTTTATTATTTTTTCTCCCAAAGTGACATCTTTAAGTATCAAAAAATCTGAGATTATTTTATTATCCATTTTATAGATAACTGAATCTATGATTTTGTTCTTGTGATTTTTGATATCTAATTTAAGTGTGTCATTATTATAAATTATTTTATTTAAGGTATTGTTTTCAATTGAGAAATTATCATTTGCAGATTTGTTTAAATCATCACAACTAATTAAACCAATACAGAATAAAAGTGATATGTATAATTTTTTTAAAGACATATATAATTTTTGGCAATTTATTTATTTATGTTCACTAAAAAAAATCATAAAATAAATATTAAACATTGTATATTTGTACCAGGCAAGTTCTACACAACCAGCTCCTGTTGAATCCTCCAGGGCGGGAACGCAGCAAAGGTAAATGGTCGTAGCGGTGTGATGTAGGTAGCTTGCCTTTTTT
>JAYNFX010000002.1:26433-100106 GCA_038106885.1 Flavobacteriaceae bacterium
AACGCAGCAAAGGTAAATGGTCGTAGCGGTGTGATGTAGGTAGCTTGCCTTTTTTTGTACACTTTTGTAGAATCTTTCTATATTTATATTCAAATTTCGTTATGCGTAAAACAATTTTGATTACTGGTGGCTCATCTGGAATTGGTAAATCAATCGGTGATTTTTTAGTTGAAAAGGGTTTTGACGTGTATGGCACTAGTCGATTTCCAAAAAAATATACTGATTCTAAATTTCCACTTCTTGAGTTAGATGTTGCGGATACCACATCAATAAATAGATGTGTTAAAAATTTACTCAAAAAAGTAGATAACATTGATGTATTAATTAATAATGCCGGAGTTGGAATAACAGGTCCAATGGAAGAAATTCCAATAGAAGAAATGAAAAAAAACTTTGACATAAATTTGTTCGGTCCAATTCAAATGATTAATTCGGTTTTACCTCAAATGAGATTGAAGAAATCTGGTTTAATTGTAAACATTTCATCAATAGCTGGTTATATTGGTTTGCCATTTAGGGGTATTTACAGTGGTAGCAAAGGTGCTCTTGAACTAATTACTGAATCATACAGGATGGAATTAAAAACTTTTGGTGTTAAAATGACTACAATAGCTCCAGGTGAATTTTCAACTAACATAGCATCAAGAAGATTTCACTCTCCTTTATTAAAAAAATCCCCATACGAAAAAACCTACGGACCAACACTTGAATTACTAAACTCTCATGTTGATAAAGGTGATGACCCAAGATTAATGGCAAGATTTGTATATAAAATTATAATGAAAGAAAATCCGAAAACGCATTATATTGTTGGAGCTTTCTTGCAAAAAATTTCAATAACGCTTAAAAAAATATTGCCTGATTCGATTTTTGAATACTTGATAATGTCATTTTACAAACTTTGATTTAATTAAATCTAAAAATTTTACAATTCTTTATTGTTTAAGCATTGTAAAATGCTACTTTTACTTCATGTTAAATTCTTAAAGTTATTAGTTAATGAAATTTTTTATAGATACTGCTAATTTAAACCAAATTAAGGAAGCTCAAGACCTTGGAGTACTTGATGGAGTTACAACAAATCCTTCGCTAATGGCAAAAGAGGGTATAACTGGTAGCGAAAATATTTTAAATCATTATAAAGCAATATGCTCAATAGTTGATGGTGATGTTTCAGCTGAAGTCATCTCTACAGATTTTGATGGAATGATTAAGGAAGGTGAGATGTTATCAGCTCTAAATCCGCAAATTGTTGTCAAATTACCTATGATTAAAGCTGGAGTAAAAGCTTGTAAATATTTTAGTGACAAAGGCATTAAAACAAATGTCACCTTAGTGTTTTCGGT
This sequence comes from Flavobacteriaceae bacterium, assembly GCA_038106885.1. Taxonomy (GTDB): domain Bacteria; phylum Bacteroidota; class Bacteroidia; order Flavobacteriales; family Flavobacteriaceae; genus UBA3537. The sequence goes on from JAYNFX010000002.1 coordinate 27,780, forward strand.
TGGACAAGCAATTTTAGCTGCAAAAGCTGGTGCTACATATGTATCTCCTTTTATTGGAAGATTAGACGATATATCTACAGATGGATTAAATCTTATTTCTGAAATTAGACATGTTTATAACAATTATGGTTTTAATACTCAAATACTTGCTGCTTCAGTTCGTCACACGATGCATGTTATTGATTGTGCAAAGATAGGTGCTGATGTAATGACCGGCCCATTGTCATCAATTGAAGGGTTATTGAAGCACCCATTAACAGATATTGGTTTAGCTAAATTTTTAGAAGACTTCAAAAAAGGAAATTGATTTTTTAACTTCAATTATCCATAAGTGATTTTTAAATAAAATAGAAATCATTTTCTTTAGATTTGTCAAGAACTTTCATTTATTTATTTTTGCAAAATTAATTTATTGATTTATGCTTTCAGTTTCTAACTTATCAGTTCAATTTGGTAAACGTGTTTTGTTCGACGAAGTTAATATTACATTCAATAAAGGAAATTGTTATGGCATCATTGGAGCTAATGGTGCAGGGAAATCTACTTTTTTAAAAATTATTTCTGGAAAGCAAGAGGCCACATCTGGCTATGTAAGTTTAGAGCCAGGTAAAAGAATGTCAGTTCTTGAACAAAACCATAATTTATATGACGACTCAACAGTTTTAGAAACGGTTTTAAAAGGAAATAAACCTCTTTACGACATCAAAACTGAGATTGATGCACTTTACAATGATTATAATGATTCCAATGCTGATAAAATAGGGGAGTTGCAAGTTAAATTTGAAGAAATGAATGGTTGGAATGCAGACAGCGATGCTGCGGCAATGCTTTCTAACTTGGGAATTAAAGAAGATTTACATTACTTATCCATGTCTGATCTTGACGGTAAACAAAAAGTCAGAGTTCTTTTGGCTCAAGCTCTTTTCGGCTCACCTGATGTACTTATTATGGATGAGCCAACTAATGATCTTGATTATGAGACAATTTTGTGGCTTGAGAATTTTTTAGCTAATTATGATAATTGTGTTATTGTTGTTTCACATGATCGTCATTTTTTAGATTCTGTGTGTACACATATTTCAGATATAGATTTTAATAAGATAAATCATTATTCTGGAAATTATACATTTTGGTATGAATCTTCTCAGTTGGCAGCCAAACAACGATCTCAACAAAATAAGAAGGCTGAAGAAAAGAAAAAAGAGCTTGAGGAATTTATAAGAAGATTTTCAGCAAATGTTGCAAAGTCAAAGCAAGCAACAAGTAGGAAAAAAATGATTGATAAGCTTAATATTTCTGATATACGGCCTTCAAGCAGACGTTACCCAGCAATTATATTTGAACGTGAACGTGAGGCAGGAGATCAAATATTGAATATAGAAAAATTATCGGCTAACCTTGAAAACGATATTTTGTTTAAAAATATAGACTTAAACTTAAGTAAAGGAGATAAAGTTGTTGTTTTTTCGCGTGATTCACGTGCAACTACCGCATTTTATGAAATAATCAATGGGAAAAATCATGCCAAAGAGGGTAAATTTTCTTGGGGAGTAACTACCTCGCAATCCTATTTGCCTTTAGATAACTCTCAATTTTTTACAAATAAATTGACATTAGTGGATTGGTTAAGACAATGGGCTAAAACTGAAGAAGAACGAGAGGAAGTTTTTATTAGAGGTTTTTTAGGTAAGATGATATTTAGTGGTGAAGAAGCATTAAAGACATCTGATGTGTTATCAGGCGGAGAAAAGGTTCGTTGTATGCTCTCAAGAATGATGATGATTCGTGCGAATGTTTTGATGTTAGATGAACCAACGAATCACTTAGACTTAGAAAGTATTACAGCATTTAATAATTCATTAAAAAAGTTTAAAGGTACTATTTTGTTTACCACTCATGATCATGAATTTGCTCAAACTTTAGCTAATAGGGTTGTCGAGTTAACTCCAAATGGAATAATTGATAGATACACTACTTTTGATGATTATATGCAAGATGAGAAGATTAAAGATCTTCGTGAAAAGATGTATGCAATGTAGTATTTATTGGTCATTTAACATTACTGGCATAACTAACATTGTTATTTCTTCACCATCCTCAAGTCCATCAACTGGTGTTAAGATTCCAGCACGATTTGGTAAACTCATTTCAAGTTTTACATCATCAGATTCTAGATTTCCTAACATTTCATTTAAAAACCTGGAGTTAAATCCTATTTGTATATCGTCACCTTGGTAATCGCATGTTAGTCTTTCTTCAGCTTTATTACTGTAATCTATATCCTCTGCTGAAATGTTTAATTCAGCACCAGCAATTTTTAATCTTATCTGATGGGTTGTTTTATTAGAAAAAATGGAAACACGTTTTACTGAATTTAAAAACTGGTTTCTGCTGATCGTGAGTTGGTTAGGATTTTCTTTAGGAATAACAGCCTCATAGTTAGGGTATTTTCCATCTATTAATCTACATGTTATAGTTGTACTACCAAATGAAAATTTAGCATTTGAATCATTGTATTCAATTTCAACGTCATGGTTATTTGATGAAAGAATTGCTTTGAGAAGATTTAAAGGTTTTTTAGGCATTATAAATTCTGCTGTCTGATTTGCATTGACATCAGATCTAGTGTAGCGTACTAATTTGTGAGCATCTGTTGCAACAAACGTTAAACTGTCACTTGAGAATTGAAAAAATACACCACTCATAACTGGTCTTAAATCATCATTTCCTGCAGCAAAAATTGTTTTGTTAATAGCCGTTGATAAAATATTAGATGATAAAATAGTTTTACTTGGTTCACGAAGTTCTATTGGTTTTGGAAATTCGTCTGCAGAGGCGTATGCTAATGCGTATTTACCGTGGTTTGAACTAATTTCAATAGTATTATTTGATTCAACAACAAATGTTAGAGGTTGTTCTGGAAATGTTTTTAATGTGTCAAGTAATAGTTTTGCAGGAACTGCAATTTGGCCCTCATTATCACTTTCAACTTCAATTAATGTTGACATAGTACTTTCCAGGTCACTAGCTGAAACAATAAGATTAGTTTTCTTAAGATCAAACAAAAAATTATCAAGAATGGGAAGAGTGTTAGAATTATTTATAACTCCTCCTAAAACTTGTAATTGTTTTTGTAAATATGTACTAGATACTATGAACTTCATTAGGTATTAAATTAAAATATTAAGATGCTTATCTACAAATATATCTCATCGTTATTAATAATTAAAAATAACTTATTAACATTATTTATGGTTATGTAATTTAATCATCATAAAATTGAACAGTAACACTATCCATCATTTTTAGTCCCATTAATTTTGAGGCACCGCCTATAGTGGCTTTGTTACTTTTGTACATGGCGATTTCCATAAATCCTGATGAATTAAAAACTACCAGCCCTCGACCCTCATCATTTCTTTTATTTATTGGAATATCAAAATTTACTATATCCGAATATCTACTGTAGATTTTGTTGAATCTATGATTTCTAACTAAAATTTCATATCTACGTTTGTTTTGAATTGATTCAAAAAAAGCTTTTTTAATATTCGTTATTACGTTATCATATCTGTCAATATAGATTACATTTCCAATTAACTGATGTTTATCGTCACTAATGAATGGTGTTATATTTTTAATTGGTTTTATAGCATTAATATTTGTTCCAATTAAGTTAAGATTTCCACCTCTTGAAATATGTGCAGCAACCTTAACAAAAACATCTAAAACAGGAAAACTTCCTTGAGCATTATTGTGAATATTAATTTCAACTATTTGATCCGGTTTATTTTCAGAGCAAATCATACTTAATATTCCATTATTGGCGCATATAAAATAATGGTCTTTTAATTTAATTACAATATGTTTGTTTTCAGGACTAAGTTCAGAGTCTACTCCAATGATATGGATACTTCCTTTTGGGAAACTACTGTATGCATTTTGAATTACATATGCTGCTTCAATAATACTAAAAGGAGCAATATTATGTGAAATATCGAAGATTCTCACATCAGGAATTTGTGAAACTAATGCACCTTTTACTGAACCAGCAAAATGTGCTTTCATGCCAAAGTCTGTCGTAAGTGTAATAATTGACATTGATTAAATTAGTTTTTTTATATGATCCTAAAGCAGGATTATAAAATAGCGTGTTGATTACAAACCTACATAATTTTTGTTTTAAATATTTATCAACAGCTTAAATATTTATAATAAAATTGTTAGTATTTTTATGATTACAAACACTTAATATAAATTAAATATATTATCTATTGAATGAACTAATATTAGAACTTGAACAAATAGCTCCTAATGATTTTTTTGGTCCTCAAAACAAGAACATTAAACTCATAAATGGATATTTTCCAAAACTTAAAATTATAGCAAGAGGAAATAAGATTACTGCCTTAGGTGATGAACAGATTCTTGATGAATTTGATAAACGAATGGAGATGTTATTCCAGTATTTTGGTAATTATAATTCAATTGATGAGAATATTATAGAGAGAGTTTTAACAAGTAATTCTGAAAAAGATTATCAGACATCAGATAAAAGTGGTTTGGTACTTCTTCATGGCGTAAACGGGCGATTAATTAAGGCTAAAACTAGTAATCAAAGGAAATTAGTTGATTTAGTCATGAAAAATGATATGGTATTTGCTATTGGACCTGCTGGAACTGGTAAAACATATACAGGGGTAGCTCTAGCTGTTAAAGCTTTGAAAAATAAAGAAGTTAAAAGAATTATTTTAACTAGACCAGCTGTTGAGGCAGGAGAAAACTTAGGATTCCTTCCAGGAGATTTAAAAGAAAAATTAGATCCTTATATGCAGCCACTTTATGATGCATTAAGAGATATGATTCCATCAGAAAAACTTGATAATTATATTGAAAAGGGTATTATTCAAATTGCGCCTTTAGCATTTATGAGAGGGCGAACACTTGATAATGCTTTTGTTATTTTGGATGAAGGTCAAAACACTACACACGCCCAAATGAAAATGTTTTTAACACGCATGGGCAAAAACGCTAAATTTTTACTTACCGGAGATCCCGGTCAAATTGATTTACCGCGACGTGTCATTTCAGGGCTAAAAGAAGCTCTTTTAATACTCAAAGACATAAAAGGGGTTGGGGTAGTTTTTTTAGATGATAAAGATGTTATTAGACATAAACTTGTGAAAAAAGTTATTGATGCCTATAAAAATATTGAAAACCGAGAGTAAATACTATGAATCGAACGATCACAAAAACTAATTTCAATTTTCCTAACCAAACTAATGTTTATAAAGGTAAAGTCCGTGAAGTGTACACAATTGATAATGATAAATTAGTAATGATTGCTACTGACAGGCTATCAGCTTTTGACGTTATTATGCCTAAGGGAATTCCTTATAAAGGCCAGATTCTAAATCAAATCGCCACAAAAATGATGAAAGCTACTGAAGATTTGGTACCTAACTGGTTAATAGATACTCCAGATCCAAATGTTGCTATTGGGCACTTATGTACACCTTTTAAAGTTGAAATGGTTATCCGTGGATATATGTCTGGACATTCTGCTAGAGAATACAAAGCTGGAAAGAGAATTCTTTGTGGAGTTGAAATGCCAGACGGATTAAATGAAAACGACCCCTTTAAATCACCAATTATAACTCCCGCAACTAAGGCAGAAATGGGAAATCACGATGAAGATATTTCACGTGAAGATATTTTAAAACGTGGTATTGTTTCTGAAGAAGATTATGTTATATTAGAAGATTATACAAGAAAATTATTCAAACGTGGAAGTGAAATTGCTGAATCACAGGGGTTAATTTTAGTTGATACTAAATATGAATTTGGTAAGACAATTGGTGGTGAAATTGTTTTAATTGATGAAATTCATACTCCTGATTCTTCTCGATATTTTTACGCTGATGGATATGAAGATCGCCAATCCAATCGTCAACCTCAAAAACAACTGTCTAAGGAGTTTGTACGTCAATGGTTGATAAAAAATGACTTCCAAGGGCTTGAAGGTCAAAAAGTTCCGAACATGAGTGATGAGTATGTTGAATCTGTTAGTAATAGATATATTGAGCTTTATGAAAATATTACTGGAGATGTTTTTGAAAAAGGAGATTTAACAGAAATACATTCTCGTATTGAAACTAATGTTCTTAATTACCTATCTGATTTATAAATAGTTTAATTTTATTTAATAAAGACATTAATTTCCTATTTAAGTAAACTTTTAAATTAACTACATTAATTGAGATATAACTCACGATTAAAAGGAATAATATTGCTCCAAAAATAACTTGTTTAGGATTTAATTCTTTTCCTATCATACGATTCAATCCATATCCAGTAAAACTCCCATATAAAATTATAAAATGAATAATATAAATCGAAAGTGTTTTCTGTCCAATTTTTGATACTAATGGATGTTTTAGAAATCTTTCAAATGCATAGAAAAGTCCAAAAATCACTAGGACGTTTCCAAGTCTGATGAATAAATAATTATAGTTAGCTACTTCGTAGAACAGTTCAATATTTGTTAAATTAAAGATATAATTTAATAACCATGTAGAGCTAATAACCAAAAACATTCCAGCAAAAATGAAATAAAAAATTATCATTTTTTTGAATTTAGGGTATCTTAAATAATTATAAAATATTGATGCAATAAATGCTCCATATGCCATATACCCAAACCAGGGAATTATGGTAAACACTGAACCATTAGCTTTTGTTAAATAATTTGCAAATAGTAGTGGAAAATTTGATGCTGAATAATTTCTATAACAAGGCTCAAACATAAATATTAAGGTTCCTGTCATTAACATCACAACAGATAAATACTTGATTTTATGATTGGTAATTTTAAAAATAAAAACAATAAGTAAAAGTGAAAGCCCAATACATTGTAGTACATCTATAACCATGAAATATGTGCCAATATTTTGTGTAAATAGTCTGGTAAAAGGAAATCGTAATAAATAACCTATTACTATAAGCATAAAGCCTCTTTTGACGCCTTTCTTGATTCTAGTGTTAGTAGTCTTGCTATCGCTAGATTTTATTAAAAGAAAAGTAAAAATTAGTCCAGATATTGTAAAAAAGGTTGGAGCAGTAATTCCTCTAAAATATTGCCATAAATTAAAAGCTAAATTTGTTTGATCACGATAATTTATATTTAAAAGAGTATCAATAAAATGACCTTGAAGCATCATTAAAATTGCAAACGCTCTAACTGCATCAATAAAATATAACCTTTTATTATTCAAGAATTTTTTTTTCAAATTTAGTACTTTAGATCATAGATACTATAATCAAGTATTTCTAATTTTATTTTTATTTTAGTGTAAAATTAATTTTAATGAATCGTTTTGAGATTAAAAATATTAAGGATTATATTTCAGCATATTCTGAATCGGTCGATAATCCTGAAAAATTTTGGGAAAAAATTGCTTCCAATAACTTTAAATGGAAACGTAAATGGGACTCTGTTTTAACTTATGATTTTTCAATTCCTAAAATTGAGTGGTTTAGTGGGGCAGAACTGAACATTACTGAAAATTGTATTGATAGACACCTAAGTGATAAAGGTGAGAAAACTGCTATATTATTTGAGCCTAACGATCCTAATTTACCTGCAGAGCATATAACTTATAATCAATTATACAAGCGTGTAAATAGGTTTGCAAATGTTTTAAAATCAAATGGTATAACTAAAGGAGATCGTGTTTGTATTTACTTACCAATGATTCCTGATTTACCAATATCATTATTAGCATGTGCTAGAATTGGAGCAATTCATTCAGTTGTATTTGCTGGTTTTTCATCTTCAGCTCTGACAAGTAGAATTAATGATTGTAATTGTAAAATGGTAATTACAAGTGATGGAAGTAATAGGGGAGATAAAAAAATTATACTAAAGGATATTGTTGATAAAGCTTTGGAATCTTGTCCAACAGTTGAGACTGTACTTGTTGCTAAGTGTACTAATTTAGAAATTACTATGGTAGCGAATAGGGATAAGTGGTTGAAGCCGCTCTTAGACAAAGCCTCTGAAAAAATTGATTCTGTTGCTATGAAAGCTGAGGATCCTTTATTCATACTTTATACATCAGGTTCAACAGGAAAACCAAAGGGAATGGTACATACAACTGCTGGATATATGGTCTATACTTCTTATACTTTTAAAAATATTTTTCAATATGAATCTAATGATATTTATTGGTGTACAGCAGATATAGGTTGGATTACAGGACACAGCTATATTGTATATGGCCCACTACTTAATGGTGCTACAACTGTTATGTTTGAGGGCGTTCCAAGTTTCCCTAACTACAGTAGATTTTGGAAAATAATAGAAAAACATAAAATCAATCAGTTTTATACCGCTCCAACAGCAATCAGAGCGTTAGCTAAACAAGGAAATGAATTTATTAAACCTCATGACTTATCGTCTCTAAAAGTTATTGGCACAGTTGGAGAACCTATTAACGAAGAGGCATGGAATTGGTATAATGAAGTAGTAGGTAATTCAAAATGCCCAATTGTTGATACTTGGTGGCAAACTGAAACAGGAGGGATTTTAATTAGTCCAATACCAAATTCTTTTAGCGGGAAACCAGCATATGCAACATTACCCTTTATTGGAATTCAACCTGCATTAATGGATTCAAATGGTAAAGAAATCAATAAACTAAAAGCTGAAGGTAGATTAGCAATTAAATTTCCTTGGCCTTCAATTGCTCGTACTATTTGGGGAAATCATAAAAGATATAAAGAGACATATTTTTCAACATTTGATGGTTTTTATTTTTCTGGTGATGGTGCGCAACGTGAAAAAAATGGTCACTATAGAATAACGGGAAGGGTAGATGATGTAATAATTGTATCTGGTCATAATCTAGGAACTGCCCCTATTGAGGAAGCAATTAATGAACATGAAAAAATTTCTGAGTCAGCTGTGGTAGGTTTTTCTCATCCAATAAAAGGTAATGCACTCTATGGGTTTATTACTTTAAAATCTTTTGATAATCAGATTGATTACATATCATTAAAAGATAAAATAAACAAAATTATTTCTGAACAGATTGGTCCAATTGCAAAATTGGATAAAATTCAATTTACCGATGGTTTACCAAAAACACGTTCAGGAAAAATAATGCGCAGAATTTTAAGAAAAATAGCAAATAATGACATTAGTGACTTAGGAGATACCAGTACACTATTAAATCCTGAAGTTGTTGAAGAAATAATTTTAAAATCAAAAAACCATTAGTTATGAAAATCAAGATAATATTACCTTTAATGTTGGTATTTTTTATTCTAGGATGTAAGAACTCAAACAAAGATATTAGTTCAAATTTACTTCCTTCATATTTAGATTATTCAAGTCATGAAGATAAATTCCTTGGTGGAATAAAAATGATTCCAATACAAACTCCAAAGGGTGAATTTAAAGTTTGGACCAAGAGAGTAGGCAATAATCCAAATATTAAGGTTTTATTATTGCACGGTGGTCCAGGAATGACTCATGAGATCTATGAAAGCTTTGATTCATTTTTTCCAAATGCACAGATCGAGTATTATTATTATGATCAATTAGGATCGTATTATAGTGATCAGCCAGAGGATTTATCGTTATGGGATTTGGATAGGTTTGTTGAAGAGGTAGAGCAGGTTAGGGTTGCTTTAAATTTAGATAATTCCAATTTTTATTTGTACGGACAATCATGGGGTGGGATTCTGGGAATGCAATATGCCTTAAAATATCAGCAGAACTTAAAAGGGCTAATAGTATCAAATATGGTTCCTTCAATTCCGGATTATCAAAAATATTCTGATAATGTATTGGCACCAAAGTTAGATCCTGATGTTTTAAAAGAGATTATGAAATATGAAAAGCTTGAAGATTATTCAAATCCACGATACATGGAATTATTAATGAACAATTATTACACAAAACACATAATTAGGTTGCCTGTCTCTGATTGGCCTGAGCCTCTGAATAGAAGTTTTAAGCATATAAACCATGACGTTTATGTAACTATGCAAGGGCCAAGTGAATTTGGGGTTAAAGGAGATGCAACTTTAAAGTATTGGGATATTAAAGACGAATTAAATAAGATTTATGTTCCAACTCTTAGCATTGGTGCTACTCATGACACAATGGATCCTGAGCAGATGAAATTTATAGCTAATGAAGTTCAAAAAGGTCGATTTTTATTATGTCCAAATGGAAGTCATTTATCACAATTTGATGATCAAGAAGTTTATTTCGAAGGATTAATTAAATTTATTAAAGATGTTGATCTTGGGTACTTTTAGATTGATTTTTTTTTGAGATGATATCTATTATGTAGGTGTAATAAGTCATATCAGCTGGTACTATTTTATAATTTGAATTTTTAAAATTTTGACATTCTATAATTTCATCAAATGAAAACAATCTTACATCATCAATCTCTTCTTTTTGAATATTCAGATTATCAATTTTAGTAGTTAATTTGGCTAAAAAAACATGCTGAAACTCACAATCGATTATTCCATTTGAAAATTTATTAACATTTTTACGAATCGTTATGAATTCTAGATCATTGTGTAATATTGTCAATCCAATTTCTTCTTTAATTTCTCTTATTGCGCCTTGATGAATTGTTTCTCCAGATGATATATGACCAGCAACAGAAACATCCCAAAAATTAGGATAAGTTTGTTTTTTTGAGCCTCTTTTTTGCATCAGTATATTATGTTCACTGGTGTAAAACCAAACATGTACAGTAGGGTGAAACAGCCCTTTTTCATGGGCAAATTGCTTTGTGCATTTTTCCCCTGTTGGTGATCCTTCGTCATCCCAAATGTCAACAAACTCAATCAATCTTATTTAAAATAGCTAAAGTTTTCATTTGGTTTAATTTTTAATAATGTTTCATATATCATTCGTATAACATTTTCAACATCATCTTTGTGAACCATTTCAACAGTAGTATGCATATATCTTAACGGTAGTGATATCAATGCTGATGCTACGCCTCCATTACTGTAAGCAAAAGCATCAGTGTCAGTCCCTGTTGCTCTTGAAAGTGCAGCTCTTTGAAAAGGTATTTTTTTTGTTTCAGCAGTAGAAACTATCAAATCACGAAGATTTTGTTGAACTGCAGGAGCATAAGCTATGACTGGCCCTTCTCCCATTTTACAAAACCCTTGTTTCTTTTTATTTATCATTGGAGTTGTGGTATCATGAGTTACATCAGTCACAATAGCAACGTTAGGTTTTATTGTTTGTGTAATCATTTGTGCTCCTCGTAATCCGATTTCTTCTTGGACTGAATTTGTAATGTATAAACCAAAGGGTAAAGATTTTTTATTCTCATATAATAAACGTGCAACTTCAGCAATCATAAACCCTCCCATCCTGTTATCAAGAGCACGACAAACAAAATTATTTTTATTTAAAATATGAAATTCATCAGGGTAGGTAATTACACATCCCACATGAACACCTAATTTTATGACCTCTTTTTTAGATTTACAACCCACATCAATAAAAATATTATCGGGTTTAGGAGATTGTTCTTTAGCTAATGTACGGGTATGAATTGCTGGCCATCCAAAAACTCCTTTAACTATACCATTCTTAGTATGAATATTGACTACTTTACTTGGAGCAATCTGATGATCACTACCACCATTTCGAATAACATAAATTAACCCGTCATCAGAAATATAGTTTACATACCACGATATTTCATCTGCATGTCCTTCTATCACAACTTTATAATCTGCATCAGGATTTATTACTCCAACTGCAGTGCCATAAGTGTCGGTAATAAATGAATCAACATAGGGTTCAAGGTATTTCATCCAAATCTTTTGCCCTTCCCACTCATATCCAGTAGGAGCAGCATTGTTTAAGTAGTTCTCAAGAAACTTTATTGATTTTTTATTTAGGATATTCTTTTTTGACATGAATTTTTTTTTAAAAATAATAAATATACTCGATTTTAAGTCACCATAATATATAATTTTTAACTTTGAAAATGCTTAGTTAATTATGATTCGTTTTTCTATTGTATCTGTTTTTATGATCTTTTTTTCTTGGTCGCAAGGTCAAGAAATAGCTAATGACTCCATACCTAAATCTTATTTAATTATTGGAGATACAATTGCAAATAGTTCAATTAGTCTTTCTGAAGTTATTATTCTTCCTAAAGTAAAATTTAATAATTCAGATGAAAGAAGGCGTTATTTAGTTTTACAACGAAAAACCCTTAAAGTATATCCTTATGCTAAATTAGCAGCTGAGAGACTGACTATACTTAATCAAAGAATGAGTAATTTAAAAAGTAATCGTAAACGTAAGAAGTATGCCAGACTAGTACAGAAGTTTGTAGAAGATGAGTTTGCTGAAAAGTTAAAAAAGTTCACAGTAACTGAAGGACAAATATTAATAAAATTAATTCATAGACAGACTGGTGAAATTGCCTTTGACTTAATAAAGGATTTAAGAAGTGGTTGGCGAGCATTTTGGTATCAGAATACTGCAAAATTATTTAATATGTCTTTAAAAACCCCTTTTTTACCTTTTGAAATAGAGGAAGACTATTTGATAGAAGATATATTACAGAGACAATTTCAAAATGGAAATTTGGAGTTCCAAAGGGGATATGAATCTTTTGATCTTTATGAACTTTCAAAAAAATGGAAAAAATAATCATTCATTGATTTTAAATACTAAAATCATTCTTTGAGAAAAATTTTCATTGAATTTAGACATATTATAACAACCATAAGTGTTGATAAGAGATAAATTTACTCTTTCTAGCATAAGCTTAAAATCTGATATTTTATAGGCACGTACTTTTTCTTCGAAGTTATAATAGTTTTTATTATCAATAATTTGAATTTTTTTTACTATGTGTCTACCATCAAAGCACCGATTTACATTGAAAATAACATCATCGTGATTAATACTTTCATTTGAGACTAAAGATTCAATAATTACTTTTGAATTCATGAAGTCAATTACACCAATTCCATTTTTATTTAAACTATTCTTTATGGACTCAATAACCTTGATATCTTCTTCAATATCATCAAAATAGCCAAAACTTGTAAATAAATTTAAAACTGCATCGAATTTCCCATTAATAGGTTCTCTCATATCATGTTTAAAAAATTTCAGCTTATTATTTGAAAATTTTTTTGCAAAATCTATATTTTTATTTGATAGATCGACTCCTGTAACATCATATCCTAATTCATTTAAAAATATAGAATGTCTTCCCTTACCACAAGCTAAATCTAAAACCGATTGATTATTTTTTAAACCAATTTCTTTTACGAGCTTTTTAATAAATTTTTTAGCTTCAGAGTTGTCCCTTTTTTTATAAAGTATGTGATAATATTTTGTGTCAAACCAGGATTTATACCATGTTTTACTATTACTCATGAAAATTTATACTAATAGCAGTAAAAATACTGTATTTTTGAATCCTATTTTAATAGATATGGAAGATAATTTTAAAATGGTTGCTAAGACTCTGTTTGGTTTTGAGAATCTTTTAGAAAAAGAATTGATAAATCTAGGTGCACAAAAAATTAAAAAGGGAATTAGAAATGTTAGTTTTGAGGGTGATAAGGGTTTTATGTACAAGTGTAATATTGGTCTAAGAACAGCAATTAAAATACTTAAGCCAATTCATAAATTCAAAATAAAGGATGAAAAAGAACTTTACGATAAAATTAAAGAAATTAGCTGGGAAGATTATCTTGACGTTACTGGCAGTTTAGCAGTTGGTTCAACTTTAAGCGGAGGTCTTTTTACACACTCACAATACATTTCATTAAAGACAAAAGATGCAATTGTTGATCGATTTAGAGATAAATTTGGATCTCGCCCTAACGTAGATCTAAGGCATCCTAATTTGAAAATTAATATTCATATTGATAGGAATTTATGTACAGTTTCGCTAGATAGTTCAGGAGAATCCTTACACAAAAGAGGATATAAATCATCAACAAATATAGCTCCAATTAATGAGGTTTTAGCTGCAGGTCTTGTAATGATGTCTGGATGGTCAGGCGAATCAAATTTTATGGATCCAATGTGTGGTTCTGGAACTATTTTAATCGAAGCTGCTATGATTGCTTGCAATATTCCTCCAAATTTGATGCGTAATGAATTTGGATTTGAAAAATGGAAAGATTGGGATGTTGATCTTTATGAGAAAATTGAAGATTCTTTACTATCGAAGACTAAAGATTTTCATTACAAAATATCAGGCTTTGATAAATCCCCAAGTGCTGTCAAAAAGGCAATTGAAAATATAAAAAATGCTAACCTTGAAGAATTTATAAAAATTAAACATGAAGATTTTTTTAAAACTCAAAAAGGAGTTGATAATGAATTAATGATTGTTTTTAATCCTCCTTATGGAGAAAGACTAGATTTAGATTTTAAAAGTTTTTACAAGGATATAGGTAATACTTTTAAACATAAATATTCAGGAAGTACAGCTTGGTTTATAACATCAAATTTAGAGGCTTTAAAACATGTTGGGCTGAGGCCATCAAGGAAAATAAAGTTATTTAACGCAAAGTTGGAATCTAGATTTGTAAAATATGATATATACCAAGGAACAAGAAAGATTCACAAGCAAAAAAAATAGTTTACTTTATCTTTGAAAACTTAAAAAAGGTCTTACTTTTGCAAAGTTGAACATAAATGACTAATGCTAACAACTTACGAAAAAGAAGAAAGAAAAGAGGGTAAACAGCTTTACCATTACCAAAAAGGAGCAATCCAAAAAATATTTCAATGTTTTGAATCTGCGGTAGATGATTATCATTTGTTATACCAATTACCAACTGGTGGTGGTAAAACAGTAATATTTTCTGAAATTGTTAGTCAATATTTAAAGACACAAAACAAAAAAGTCTTAGTAATGACTCATCGTATAGAGCTATGTAAGCAAACCTCGAATGTGCTAAGTGAATTTGGAGTTCGAAACAAAGTAGTCGATAGTAAGGCTAAGCTTGATGATCAAAAAGAATATGATTGCTTTGTTGCTATGGTTGAAACCTTGAATAACAGACTTAAGGATGATAAACTGGATATCTCTGATATTGGCCTTGTAATTATTGATGAAGCACATTATAATTCCTTTACTAAACTATTTAAGTTTTTTGAAAAATCATTCATATTAGGAGTTACTGCTACACCTTTAAGCTCTAACATTGAACTGCCCATGACTGACAATTATAATGAATTGATTGTGGGAGAAAGTATAGAATCACTCATTGAAAATAATTTTTTAGCAAAAGCAAACATGTTCTCTTACAATGTTGGTTTGACTTCATTGGTAGTAGGCGCAAATGGTGATTACACAGTAAAATCATCAGAAGATTTATACACAAATAATGAAATGTTATCTAAATTAATGGATGCCTACAATGAACGCTGCATGAATAAAAAAACTTTAATTTTTAATAATGGTATTAACACATCATTGTTTGTTTATGATTTATTTAAGCGTGCTGGATTACCGATTGCACATCTGGATAACACTACAACTAAAAAAGAGCGTTCAAGTATACTAAAATGGTTTAAGGAAACGCCTAATGCTATTTTAACATCTGTTAGTATTTTGACAACAGGGTTTGATGAGCCCAGTGTTGAAGCAATAATATTAAATAGAGCAACAAAATCTCTTACTCTTTATTATCAAATGATTGGTAGAGGATCACGTATTTTTAAAAATAAAAATTCATTTGATGTAGTTGATCTTGGAAATAATTTTCATCGTTTTGGACCATGGGGAAGTACAAACCTGGATTGGCATAGAATCTTCAAATACCCAAGTCATTATTTAGATGGTATTTTAAGTGATGAAGAATTAGAAAGTAATTTTATTTACGAAATGCCTGATGAAATAAGAAAATTATTTTCAAATTCAGAAAATGTTTATTTTGATATTAATAAAACTTACATATCGTCTATACGTAGTGGTGAGTCATCAAAAGTTGTCTTAAAGCGATCAATTGAACAGCATGCAAAGATTTGTATCGAAAATAGTGAAGATATTTATGACGCTTTAAGTTTAATGAAGCTCTTGAATGAAGATATTGATTTTCGAATACATCGTTATTCTAAGTGTATAAGTAAAAGTACTCACAATTTTTTACAATGGTTAGTTGACGATTACAAGAAAAAGCTCAGATCATATTTAAGGTTAAATTTTGATCGTGTTAAATCTGAAGAGAATATTTGATGTTCATTCATATAATTTTATATATATTTTTTAATATGCAGTCGATAAATTCAATTTTTGAATTCAATTCTAATTGTGATATAGATAATTGGCAAATAACCAATGATGTAGTTATGGGAGGAATATCTACAGCATCTCTGTTTGTAGATGAGAATCAAAATGGAGTTTTTGAAGGATATATTTCTACTGAAAATAATGGTGGATTTTCATCAATTCAATTAAACACTGGAAAAATTGAAATAGGTTCTTTCAAGAATATTGAACTTAATATTAAGGGTGACGGCGGTACTTATCAAATTCGATTGAAAAATTCAAATAAAGTTGCTCACAGTTATACTTATAATTTCAAGACTAACGGAAATTGGGAAAAAATTTTAATCCCTTTGGTTGAAATGGAACCTAGCTTTAGGGGGTATTCATTAAATTTACCAAATTTTAATCATTCCACTATTGAACGCATAGGAGTACTAAAGATTTCAAAAATTAATTCCAAATTTAAGTTTTTAATAAAGAGCTTAAAATTGGTTAATTAATTTTTCCTTGGACATCATATTTTTTTTTAATTAAATTATTCATTTACAGTTAATTATAATGATATTTTATCAAATGACTCTGTACTGTTTATCTAAAAGAAATATTCAATAAACATATCATTTATATAATTTTGAGTAATGCTTATTAATATTAAATTTTTAAATGAATCATTTAAACAAGTTTAGTAAAGTCATCACGCAGGATTCTACACAACCTGCTGCACAAGCAATGCTTCATGCTATTGGATTAACAAAAGAAGATTTTAAAAAGCCGTTAGTTGGTATAGCAAGTACTGGATATGAGGGAAATCCCTGTAATATGCACCTAAACGATTTAGCAAAGAAAGTAAAGACTGGCACACAAAATAAAGATATTATTGGATTAATTTTTAATACTATTGGAGTTAGTGATGGGATATCTATGGGCACTCCAGGAATGCGATTTTCATTGCCATCTAGAGATGTTATTGCAGATTCTATGGAAACAGTTGTACAAGCTATGAGTTATGATGGAATGGTAACTGTTGTTGGTTGTGATAAAAATATGCCAGGAGCACTAATGGCTATGATTAGAGTTAATAAACCCAGTATATTAGTTTACGGGGGGACAATTGATTCAGGTTGTCATAATGGCAAAAAGCTAGACATTGTCTCTGCATTTGAGGCTTGGGGTAGTAAAGTTGCGGGAACAATGTCTGAAAATGAATTTCAGAGCATTGTAGAAAAGGCTTGCCCTGGTGCAGGAGCATGTGGTGGTATGTATACAGCAAATACAATGGCATCAGCAATAGAGGCATTAGGGATGTCTCTTCCATATAATTCTTCAAACCCTGCAACTGGAAAAGAAAAACAAGAAGAATCTATCCAAGCAGGTGAAGCAATGCGAATATTATTGGAAAGAGATATTAAGCCATCAGATATTATAACTAAACAATCTCTAGAAAATGCTATAAGACTAGTAACTGTTCTTGGTGGTTCAACTAATGCAGTACTTCACTTTTTAGCTATAGCTAGGGCTGCTAAAGTTGAGTTTACACTTAAAGATTTTCAGAGAATTAGTGACGAAACTCCTTTTCTTGCAGATTTAAAACCAAGTGGCAAGTATCTAATGGAAGATGTTCACAGAGTTGGTGGTATTCCAGCAGTTTTGAAATATTTATTGAATCATGGTTTGCTTCATGGAGATTGCTTAACTGTGACAGGAAAAACACTTGCTGAAAATCTTAACGAAATTGACGATTTAGAGGTTGGACAAAATGTAATTAAACCAATAGAAAAACCAATCAAAAAAACTGGTCATTTAAGAATGTTGTATGGGAATCTAGCTCCTCAAGGTAGTGTTGCTAAAATTACCGGGAAAGAAGGTTTGAAATTTACAGGAAAGGCTAAGGTTTTTAATGGTGAATTCGAAACAAATAAAGGTATTAGTAGAGGAGATGTTAAAAAAGGAGATGTTGTAGTTATTAGGTACGAAGGACCAAAAGGAGGACCTGGCATGCCAGAAATGTTAAAACCTACAGCTGCAATCATGGGCGCAGGTTTAGGTAAAGACGTTGCACTAATAACTGACGGTAGGTTCTCTGGTGGTACTCACGGGTTTGTTGTCGGACATATAACACCTGAAGCTCAAGAGGGAGGTGCAATAGCATTAGTTGAGAATGGAGATACAATAACAATTGACGCTGAAAATAACTCAATTGAACTTGAAATTTCGGATAGTGAATTAGCTGAACGAAAATTAAAATGGAAAGCTCCCAAATTAAAAGTTTCAAGTGGTGTGCTTTATAAGTATGCGAAGTTAGTTTCATCAGCATCTAAAGGGTGTGTAACTGATGAAATTTGATATAATTATTAATTATGCAAATTAAGACCAAAATAAAACCAAAATATTTAGATATGCCAGAAGAAAAAATCTCTGGTGCAGAAGCTGTAGTAAGATCACTTATTGCAGAAGGCGTTAAAATAATTTATGGATATCCAGGTGGAGCTATTATGCCAGTTTATGATGAGTTTTATAAATATCATGAAGAAATAAATCACGTTTTAACACGTCATGAACAAGGAGCTACACATGCTGCTCAAGGATTTGCTAGAATTTCAGGTCAAGTCGGTGTTGCAATTGCTACTTCAGGACCTGGAGCAACAAATCTAATAACTGGAATTGCAGATGCACAAATTGATTCAACCCCAATGGTTTGTATTACAGGACAGGTACCATCACATTTACTAGGAAGCGATGCTTTTCAAGAAACGGATATTGTTGGAATATCAACACCAGTAACTAAGTGGAACCATCAAATTACAACTGCAGATGAAATTCCGGAAGTTATTGCTAAAGCCTTTTATATAGCAAAAAGTGGACGACCAGGACCAGTTTTGATCGACATTACCAAAGATGCTCAATTCGAAACTTTAAATTTTAAATACACAAAGTGTAAAGGTATAAGAAGTTACAGTCCTGTTCCTAAGGTAAATAATAGTGCTCTTGAATCTGCCGCAAAATTAATAAACTCAGCAAAAAAACCATTAATTGTCTGGGGACAAGGAGTTATTTTAGGTAATGCGGAAAATGAATTTAAAAATTTTATTGAAAAATCTGGAGTTCCTTCTGCATGGACCATTATGGGTGTTTCAGCATTATCAACTGACCATCCATTAAATGTGGGTATGGTTGGTATGCATGGAAATTATGGTCCTAATATTTTAACAAATGAATGTGATGTATTAATAGCAATTGGAATGCGCTTTGATGATAGGGTTACTGGAAAACTTTCTGAATATGCAAAACAAGCAAAGGTTATTCACTTTGAAATTGATCCAGCTGAAATAAATAAAAATGTTATTGCTGATGTAGCTGTTCTAGGAGATTCCAAGGAGACATTATCGAAAATACTACCCCTTATAAAGAAAAACGAGCACAGAAAATGGAGAGATAAATTTACACAACTTTCTAAAATTGAATTTGAAAAAGTTATTGAAAAAGATTTATACCCAACTAAAGCTGGATTAACAATGGGTGAAGTTTTAAAGGAAATAAATAATCAGAGTAATGGAAAAGCTGCAATTGTTTCTGATGTAGGTCAACACCAGATGATAGCATGTAGATACGCTAAATTCACTAAATCTAGGGGTAATATAACTTCTGGGGGGCTTGGCACCATGGGTTTTGCTTTACCGGCTGCTATTGGAGCAAAAATGGCTAGCCCCAGTCGAGAAGTAGTAGCTGTGATTGGAGATGGAGGTTATCAAATGACAATCCAAGAATTAGGAACTATTTTTCAAACAAAATCAGCTGTAAAAATTGTCGTATTGAATAATGATTTTTTAGGAATGGTAAGACAATGGCAGCAGTTATTTTTTGATAAACGTTATGCTTCAACTGTTATGACAAATCCAGATTTTGTAACAATAGCAAAAGGGTATCATATAGACGCTAAACGAGTTACAAAGCGATCTGAATTAGCCGGAGCAATTGAAGAAATGATGAATTCTAAGGATGCATATTTTTTGGAAGTATGTGTTGAAAAAGAAGATAATGTATTTCCTATGATACCATCTGGCGCGTCAGTATCGGAAATTAGACTTGAATAATAAATTAAAATGGCTAATAAGTTAAAACAGTACACAATTTCGGTTTATACTGAAAACAATATTGGTTTATTAAACCGTATTTCTGCAATATTTCAACGAAGACATATAAATATTGAAAGTATGAATATTTCTGAATCTGAAATTGAAGGTGTATCTAGATTCACAATTTTGGTAAATATGTCTGAGAGTAATGTCAAAAAAATTATAGGTCAAATCGAAAAGCAAATAGAAGTGATCAAGGCATTTTATCATACTGACGAGGAGACTATCTATCTAGAGTCTTGCATGTTCAAAATAAAATCAGATTTATTGTTTGAAGAGAGACAAATTCAAAATATCATCAAGGAAAGTGATTCCAGAATTATCACAGTCAATAGAGAGTTTTTTGTCCTTGAAAAATCAGGTAGAAGACATGAAATTGCGATGTTACATCGTGAGCTAAAGGCTTTTGGTGTTATGCAATTTGTACGATCTGGTAGAATTGCTGTTACAAAAGACGAAATGAAAATATCTAAAATATTAAACGCTTTTAAAAATTAAATATAAGAAAATGACAAATTACTTCAATACACTATCGCTAGGGAATAAACTAGACCAGTTATCTAAATGTAGATTTATGGATATTTCAGAATTTCGGGACGGTGTAAATGCGTTAAAAAATAAGAAAATAGTGATTGTTGGATGTGGTGCTCAAGGTTTAAACCAGGGTCTTAACATGAGAGATTCTGGATTAGATATTTCTTATGCATTAAGAGAAAAAGCTATAATTGAACAAAGACAGTCTTTTAAGAATGCTACTGAGAATAAATTCAATGTTGGTATTTATCAAGATCTAATTCCTACTGCAGATGTTGTTCTAAATCTTACTCCAGATAAGCAACATTCTAATGTTATCGATACTGTTATGCCTTTGATGAAAAAAGGAGCAACACTTTCATATTCACATGGATTTAATATTGTCGAGGAAGGAAAGCAGATTCGCAAGGACCTAACGGTAATTATGGTAGCGCCAAAATGCCCAGGAAGTGAAGTCCGTGAAGAATATAAAAGAGGGTTTGGGGTACCAACGCTTATTGCGGTTCATCCCGAAAATGATCCAGAAGGAAAAGGTTGGGCACAGGCCAAAGCCTATGCAGTAGCCACTGGAGGTCATAAAGCTGGTGTTTTAGAATCATCATTTGTCGCAGAAGTCAAAAGTGATTTGATGGGAGAGCAAACTATCCTTTGTGGTGTACTTCAAACCGCCTCAATTTTGTCTTTTGATAAGATGTTAGAGGAAGGGATAGAGCCTTCTTACGCTTCTAAATTAATTCAATACGGATGGGAAACTATCACTGAAGCGCTTAAACATGGTGGTATAACAAATATGATGGATCGTTTATCTAATCCATCAAAAATTAAGGCTTTTGAGCTTTCAGAAGAACTTAAAAACATCATGAAACCTTTGTTTGAAAAGCATATGGATGATATTATGTCTGGACATTTTTCAAAAACAATGATGGAAGATTGGGCGAATGACGATATAAACCTATTAACATGGAGAGCTGCTACAGGAGAAACTGCTTTCGAAAAAACAGCACCAACTTCTGACACTATTTCAGAGCAAGAATATTTTGATCATGGAGTCTTGATGGTTGCATTTGTAAGAGCAGGAGTGGAGCTCGCATTTGAAACTATGGTGGCTTCAGGAATAAAAGAAGAATCAGCTTATTATGAATCCTTACATGAATTGCCTTTAATAGCAAATACAGTTGCAAGAAAAAAATTATTTGAAATGAATCGTATCATTTCTGATACTGCTGAATATGGATGTTATTTATTCGATCATGCATGTAAGCCACTTTTGGTTGATTTTATGAAAACCGTGAAAAAAGACGTAATTGGAACTGCTTATTCATTTGAATCTAATACTGTAGATAATGCAACCTTAATAACTGTAAATCAATTAATTAGAAACCACTCTATTGAATATGTTGGTCGAACTTTGCGTCAAGCCATGACAGAAATGAAAGTTATAAAATCTGAAGCTTAACAAAAAATGAAAAATCTTCAAACGACATATTTTCCAACTGTAGAAGACATTAAGGCTGCAGCTGAAAAATTAAATGGCATTGCAGCTCTTACACCTTTAGAAGAACATCCTCGTTTTTCTCAAGAGTATGAATGTGAAATGTTGTTCAAAAGAGAAGATTTGCAACAGGTTCGGTCTTATAAAATTCGAGGAGCTTACAACAAAATATCATCTTTGAGTAACGAAGAAACCAAAGAAGGTATTATTTGTGCCAGTGCTGGAAATCATGCTCAAGGAGTAGCCTTATCGTGTAGACTATTAAAAATAAAGGGTAAAATTTTTATGCCTTCGCCGACACCAAATCAGAAAGTAGAGCAGGTGAAAATGTTTGGTCAAGAATATGTTGAAGTTGTATTGGTTGGTGATACATTTGATGATTCTTACCACATGGCCATAAAAGAAAGTGAACAATTTGGAAAACCATTGGTCCATCCATTTAATGATCCTAAAGTTATTGAAGGACAGGGAACTGTGGGTTTAGAAATCATTAAGCAAGCAGAATCTCCAATAGATTATATTTTCATACCTGTTGGTGGTGGTGGTTTAGCTTCTGGTTTGTCATCTATAGTGAAATCATTATCACCAAATACAAAAATCATTGGAGTAGAGCCCGCTGGAGCACCATCTATGTCAAAATCCATAAATAAAGGTGAAGTCGTGCAATTAGACGAAATTGAAAAATTTGTCGATGGTGCATCCGTTCAACGTGTTGGAGATTTAACATTCAGTATTTGTCAAAAAAATCTAGATGTGATGACCACCGTTCATGAAGGTAAAATATGCCAAACCATCTTGGACATGTACAATAAAGATGCTATTGTTGCTGAACCGGCAGGGGTAATGAGTATAGCAGCATTGGATGAGTTCAAAGATGAAATTAAAGGAAAAACAGTGGTTTGTTTGGTTAGTGGTAGTAATAATGACATCACGCGTACAGCAGAAATAAAGGAGCGCGCATTGTTATATGCAAATTTGAAACACTATTTTATTATAAAATTTCCGCAGCGACCAGGAGCATTACGAGAATTTGTCGTCGATATGCTCGGTCCGCAAGACGACATTACACATTTTGAGTATACTAAAAAAGTAAATCGTGAAAATGATGTAGCTGTCGTAGGTGTTCAACTAAAAACTCAAGAAGATCTTCAGCCGTTAATTTCAAAGTTAAAAGATCACAATTTTTTTGGCGATTATCTAAACAATAAGCCAGAATTGTTTCAGTTTTTAGTTTGATTCCATTTAATTTAACTATATCCAACAGTAAATACAATTTGAACTATAATTTATATTATGTAAAATAGAATTTATGGTTAAATAAATATTATGATATATTTGTAATATGGTTTCAATAATAACTGCCCTCTTTAGAATAATCGGATTTTTGGAAGGATTATCTTATTTATTACTAATATTGATTGCAGTTCCTATTAAATACATATTTAATTCACCTTCAATGGTTAAATATTTAGGAATGCCACATGGAATACTGTTTATAATGTATTTACTAGTTTCAGTAATAATGAAAAAAAACAATAAATGGGTTAAAAATAATTTTATTCTCGTTCTTATTGCTTCTATTATACCTTTTGGTACATTTGTAGTTGATTATAAACTAAAAAAAAATAAAATAATTAGATAAAAATGGATTTTTTCCTAAATAAACTAAAAGATATATTACTAAATGCAGGCATTAAAGATTCAATTGCTGATTGGTCATCTATTTTAGTTTTAGTTGCTATTTCTCTTTCTATTATTTTTCTAATAGATTTTGTGATTAGAAAAATTATTAGATCCATTTTTTCAAAAATTGCTGATAAAACAAAAACCGATTTTGATGATATTATGATTAATCATAAGGTCCCTCGAAATATTGCTCATATTGTTCCTGTGGTTTTAATTTATAATATTATTCCCAATATTTTCTATGAACACTTAGATCTAAAATTATTTCTTGAGAAATTAATATTAGTTTCCGTTGTAGTTTCAATCGTATGGGCAATTAGAAGTGTTTTTAAGTCAATAAAAATATTCTTTAAATCTATCGAAAGACTTAGGGATAAACCCATAGACAGTTATATCCAAGTTTTAATGATATTTGTTTGGTTAACTGGTATTTTTGGTATACTAGCAATTGTCACAGGTATTTCTTTTTGGGAATTTATGGCAGGTATTGGAACAGTTTCTGCTGTCATAATATTGGTATTTAAAGATACAATACTTGGATTTGTAGCTAGTATTCAAGTATCAGTAAATGATATGGTTCGAATTGGAGATTGGATTACATTTGAAAAATATGGTGCGGACGGAGACGTAATAGAAATAAATTTAGCTACTGTTAAAGTTAGAAATTTCGATCATACAATAACCACTATACCAACTTATGCACTCATTTCAGACTCTTTTAAAAATTGGAGAGGAATGACCGAATCAAAAGGTCGACGGATTAAACGATCTCTAAATATAAGAATTTCAAGTATTCGACACTTAAATGATTCTGATATACAAAAGATGTCAAAAATTGATTTAATTAAAAAATATATTGAGAATAAATCTGAGGAAATTATAGATTATAATAAAACTTCTTTTGCTGATAAATCTTTATTAATAAACGGAAGAAATCTTACAAATATTGGAGTTTTTAGAAAGTATATTGAGTGCTTTGTTGAGAATCATTCAGCTATAAACAAGGATTTAATGATAATGGCTAGACAACTTGAGCCAGATGAAAACGGATTACCAATCCAAATTTATGCGTTTTCTAATGACAAGAGGTGGCAAAATTTTGAATACATAATCGCTGATATTTTTGATCACTTAATAGCCTCTGCACCATCATTTGATCTAGAAATACATGAAAACAAGTTTAAGGGATAAAAATATTGTTCTTTTAAGACCTAAAGTCAACAGTAATAAAAACATCAGTTACAAGAATGATATCGAGAAGTTTCAAAATATTGTTCTTAGACCAATATTAAAATTTCAAAATGATTTATTAGTAGAACTATTCATTTTTGAATTTGAAAAGACAAAAACTAAGTTTGATTTAATTAACAACGAGCAAAAAATCAAATTAATTATTAATAATCTAAAATATAATAACAAGTTAAAACAGATTCTACTTGGTACTATTATTGGAATGTTTTCAAATAATAATCTTACTTTCTACAAAGCTAATTATTCAAAAATCAATAAAAGAATTTTTTCAATGTTAAATGACAGATTAATTGACCAATTAATTAAACTCGATGTTGTTTAAAATAAGACCATTTGCTGGTGCGATGTAGTCAATTTTAATATCTGATTCGATTTTCAAACTGTCTTTTATATAGTTTAGACTAATTTCTGACTTCCCCAACTGAATTAATGCACCCATCATCAATCGAATTTGATGTCTACCAAATCCCTTTCCTACAACTTTAAGCAAATAACTTCTTTTTGGAAAAAAATTTGCTTTATATATATTATTTTCAATTAATTCACATTCTTTTATCTCTCTAGTATATACGCCCGTGTTAGAAGGTTTGTAACAATATGATTTAAAATTATGAACACCTTTAAACAAATTAGCACCTTTAATCATCATTTCTATATCTAAATGATCTAGGATTGTTGTTAAAATGGGTGAACAAAAAGGATGGCACTTCTCCCCTTCTGAAAAAATATAATGGTATTCTTTAAATTTTGAATCTTTAATAACATTAAAATTTGAATCGATTTGTTCAATTGATAATATTCTAATGTCCTGTGGTAAATTATTATTGAATTCTTTGATAAATGACTCAAAGTTTTCCAAAGGTTTATCAATAAGAAATAATTCGAATACAGACTTTACAGCAGAAACTTTTGCGTCAGTTCTTCCAGCCGATAATGTTTTAAACTTTCTACCTTCAAGAATATATTTTAAAGTACGATCAATTACTGAATGAAGTGTTTTGACATCTGGTTGTTTTTGCCAACCATGATAACGGTATCCAAGAAATTGAAATTTGACTAAGTAATAAAAACGTTTTTCAAACATCAATCAATAAGAGTCAATTTATAAATTGAATTTATTATTGATTTCCAAGAATAATTGGCATTCCTGAATCGCCAGAACCAATTACAATAACTTTACTATTTGGTGATTCAGCAAGTTTTACAGTGGCTTCTATTCCTTTATCTTGTAATATTTTATCATTTAAAGAAGCACTTAGAATTCTATTCGCATCAGCTTTACCTTGAGCTTCAATTCGCTGTTTCTGTGCCTCTTTATCAGCAGTAACTAATCTAAATTCATATTCTAAGGATTGTTGTTCTTGCTTAAGTTTACCTTCAATAGCATTTTTTATAGTTTCTGGTAGTTTTACATCTTCAACTAAAACACGTTTTACATTTAGGTATTGACCATTCATTAGAGTTACCACTTCGTCAAGGATTTCTTGCTCAATAACATCACGTTTACTAGAGTACAATTGCTCAGGAGTATAACGTCCAACTACGCTTCTTGCTGCGGCATTTACTGCAGGATTTAAAAGTTCAATTACATAATCTTGCCCCTTAGTTTTTATAAGCTTTCCTAAGTTTTCATATTCTGGCTCATACCATATTGTACCATTAACACGAACTTCTAAACCATTAACTGATAAAACATTCATTTCATCAGAGATAGATTGTTGTCTTACTTTAAAAATTAACATAGAGTTCCATGGAGCAACAATATGGAAACCTTCTCCATAAGTCCTTTCAGTATTAATACCATCTCCAAAACGTTCGAATAATACTCCGCCTTCTCCAGGGCCAATTGTAACAGCTGCTTTTGAAATTATGATTAAAGCTAAGGCAATAGCGAATATTATAGGTAAACCAATTTTAGGTAAATTTTGCATTTTAATTATTTTATGTTAGACCATTATATTTTCGTAAAAACCATTCAATTGTTAGACTTAGCAACAAAATGGCTAAAAGATATTTTAAGTTAATCAAAGGTAAAGATTTTTTCTCTAATTTATTAATGGAATTATAAAGATCATTCCTTAGTAAATGATCAATTAAGTTATTGTAATTGTAAAACGAATAACATTGAGTTTCATATGTTTTAGCTAGTTCTTTAAGATATTGGTGATTAGAACTAAAAAATCTAGTTTCAATGTTTGAGGAAAGAATTTCAAATTCACCTTTTTTTGATATCGAATTATCAGTTGATAGTATTTTGTATGTATATAGTCCTGGAGAAAGATTATCAAGATTTATTTGATAAATTCCATTAACTATGTTCATATCATAAACTAATATATTGTTTGTTTCAGAATAAATTTCAATTTTCAATTTTTTTGAAAAATTTTCCTTGAAATTATTATCATATAATTTCGCATATATATTAATTGGTATTGTTCCATCAAAAACTAATTCGTGTATTGACTTAATTTGTTCAGATCTTTCTTTTGTACTCAAGTATTGAAACAGAGAATAAAAGAATGAATCAAACTTTGAAAAATTTAAATTCCTTTTAAAGCAATACATTCTCCATTTCCATATGTCTTCTCCAAAAAACACAACTTGTCTTAAACCATTATTATCATTTGAAATAAGCAATGGCTGATCTGTCTCAACTCCATCTATGAATTTTTTTAGTATTAAATTATAACTTGATGAAAATTTTATTCTTCCTAAATTTGTTTTAATTGGTGGATAATTTTTAAAATCAATATTTTCTAAAGAAATATCTCCTGAAATATTACTCAAATAAGCCTGAGATTCATCTGTTAAATTAATCAAATCTTGAGTAAACAATTCCTGAACTTTATTTAAAAACCCTATGTCAGTTTTTGTTGAACTTACAATTAAATTATTAATTCCATGTTTCGTCAAAGATTCAAAAACTTTTCCAAAATTATTATTTGGTTGATAGATTAAGGCCATTTCATATTTTGCAGGATTTTCCACAAAATCTTTAGGTTTTAAAAGATCTAAATTGAATTTTTTTTTGTTTCTTAAAATTGTACTATAGGTGCCTAAATCTGGGTGAGTGAGTTCGGAGATAAATGCAACATCAATTTTTTCATTTAATGCTTCGATCGTAAATTTTTTATTATTATTTAGAATTGATTTTTCACCTTCTATGGGTTTTAATTTTATTTCAAATGTATTTGATCCTTCTATGTTTGTTTTTAAATAAAAAGTATATGAGTTAGCTCTTTTGCTAGCTGATAATATTATTTTTTCATTAATTATCTTTTTACCTTTATTTTCAATAACTAATTCACTTTCTATTAATTTATTTCCATTATAATTAACAAATACCTCGACAGGAAATTCGTTTTCAAGAAAGGTATATTTATTAGTATTTATTTTGCTAATTTTTAAATCTTCATTAGAGATTGTATCTCCTACAACAATAGGATATATTAATTGATTTAACGGAATATCATAATTGTTTAAGTAATTTTCACCAAAAGTTTGATTACCATCTGAAATCAGAACAATTGGGGCTACTTCACTTTTGTATATATTAAATATTGAATTTAAACTCTTGTTGATATTAGATTGTTTTGACTTAAAATCTAAACAATCTAATGGCTTTATTTCTTTTCCAAATGAAAATGAGTTGATTTTAAATTTTTTTTGTAATTCATTGTTAGATATTATTGACTTATAAATTTTTTTTACTTGATCAGCTTTATTTAAGTGCTCAATTGATTGACTATTATCAACTATCAACACAAGACTTGGTTTTACTTTTTGTTTTTTTATCTGATCTATACTTAACTTAAAAAGCAATAGTATTAAAATAGAGATTGATATTGTCCTGAAAAAAGTTAATAACCAAAAAATTATATTCGATTTATTCCATGGTCTATATTGAAAAAGCGCTACAAGTAGCGCTAAAAAAAGTGATATTAAAATGCCTAAAAACAAATTAAATTTTTGTGGTTTTTTTTAAAATAAACTAAGTTAACATGCCACCATCAACATGGATTGTTTGACCGGTAATATAAGAAGACATATCACTAGCCAAAAAGACACAAGCATTAGCAATATCATTTGGAGTTCCACCACGTTTAAGTGGAATCCCAGAACGCCATTGGTCTACTGTTGACTGGTCAAGTTTAGCTGTCATTTCAGTTTCAATAAAACCTGGAGCAATAACATTACATCTTATATTTCTTGAACCTAATTCAAGAGCAACTGATTTAGAAAAACCTATTATACCAGCTTTTGAGGCAGCATAATTAGTTTGTCCAGCATTTCCCTTTACACCAACAACTGAACTCATATTGATAATTGACCCTTTTCTTTGTTTTAGCATTGTTCTTTGAACTGCCTTTGTCATATTAAAAACTGATTTCAAATTAACCTCAATCACTTTATCGAAATCTTCTTCACCCATTCGCATTAACAAATTATCCTTTGTTATTCCAGCATTGTTTATTAAAATATCAATTTGACCAAAATCACTAATGACATCAGTAATTAATTTTTGTGATGAATTAAAATCTGAAGCATCACTTTTATAAGATTTTACTTTAACACCGTGTTCTAAAAGTTCGTCTTGTAATTTGATTGCAGAATCTACAGATGAACTGTAAGTAAATGCAACGTTTGAACCGTTCTCGGCGAAAACTCTTGCAATACCACTACCAATACCTCTACTTGCACCAGTAATTATTGCTGTCTTTCCTTGTAATAATTTCATCTTTTAATTTATTTAATTATATATAATTTCGTGTTGAATGTTGAAAATTTATTAAGATATATATTATCAATTTAACTATTTTAATTTTTTTGGCTATGCTAAAACTTGAGCAACCTTTTTTCCAATTTCTGCTGGTGAATTAACTACATGAATACCACATTCACGCATAATTCTTTTTTTTGCTTGAGCAGTATCATCGCTACCACCAACAATTGCACCAGCGTGCCCCATTGTTCTACCCGCTGGGGCAGTTTCTCCAGCAATAAAACCTACTACAGGTTTGGTGCTATTGCTATTTTTATACCACTTAGCTGCATCTCCTTCGAGTTGTCCACCTATTTCTCCAATCATAACAACACAATCCGTTTGGTTGTCGTTTATTAATAATTCCAATGCATCTTTAGTTGTTGTGCCAATTATGGGATCGCCTCCAATTCCTATAGCTGTAGATATACCCAATCCCTGCTTTACAACTTGGTCAGCAGCCTCATATGTCAATGTACCAGATTTTGATACTACCCCCACTCTACCTTTTTTAAATACAAAACCAGGCATTATACCTACTTTAGCTTCATCAGGAGTTATAACACCAGGACAATTAGGACCAATAAGCCTACATTTCTTATTCTTGATATAATTTGAGGCTTTAATCATGTCAGAAACAGGAATTCCCTCTGTAATGGTAATTATAACTTCAATTCCAGCATCAGCTGCTTCCATAATAGCATCTGCAGCAAATGCCGGAGGTACAAAAATAATAGAAGTATTTGCTTCTACATTTTTTACAGCTTGTTCTACAGTATTAAAAACAGGTTTTCCAAGATGACTTTGACCGCCTTTACCGGGAGTAACACCGCCAACAACATTTGATCCATAAGCTATCATTTGTTCAGCATGAAATGTTCCTTCGCTTCCTGTAAAGCCTTGAACAATAATTTTCGAATTTTTATTAACTAATACACTCATTTATGTTGATTTATTGGTTGGTTAGCAAATTTAATTTATTGGATTTAAATTAAAACGATAATTTTTTATTTTTCCTTTAATTTTTCAACAATTTGTGGAAGCTTACGTAAAATTGCTAATTCTTTTAGTTTTAATCTCGATTCTTCTATTGGAGTTCCAAAATATGTTTTATTACCAACCACTGATTTTGTAACACCTGTCTGACCTAGGATAGTTGAATTTGATCCGATAGTTATTCCGCTATTTGTGCCTACTTGACCCCAAATTGTAACATCATCTTCAATAACACAGCAACCAGCAATTCCAGTTTGAGATGCTATTAAGCAATTTTTACCAATAATTGTATCATGTCCTATCTGAATTTGATTATCTAATTTTGTTCCAAAATTAATAGTTGTCTTTGAAGTAACTCCTCTGTCGATTGTACAAGACGAGCCTATATGAACATTATCACCAATAGTAACCCCACCTCCAGAAATTAATTTATCGTATCCATTTTTTTTCTTTTTGTAGTAAAATGCATCTCCACCGATTATAGTTCCAGAACCAATTTCAACATTATTTCCAATATTCGTATCAGAAATAATAGTCACATTCGGATGAATAATACAGTTATTACCAATCTTCACATTAGGACCTATGAAAACGTTTGGTTGAATTATAGTGTCTAAACCAATTATTGTATCTGGGTTAATGCTAACTGAAGAAGAAACAAAAGGTTTGAAGTATTTAGTTAACTTATTAAAATCATCAAAAGGATTATCAGAAATTAATAATGCTTTACCCTGAGGACATTTTACAATTTTATTAATTAGTATTATTGTAGCATCAGATTTCAATGCTTTATCATAATATTTCGGATGATCAACAAATACAATATCACCCGATTTAACAACATGTATTTCATTCATTCCTAAAACTGGGAAATTTTCATCACCAACATAATCGCAATTTAGAATTAAAGCAATTTGTTTTAAGGTTTGTGGCTGAAAAAACTTCATATAACCTTAATCTTTTACTCGTTCTTTGTAATTCCCCTTTGAAGTTTCAACTTTTATTTTATCTCCTTCATTTATAAAAAGAGGAACCATTATTGTTGCTCCTGTTTCAACAGTAGCTGGTTTTGTTGCGTTTGTTGCCGTATTGCCTTTTATTCCTGGTTCAGTAGCAGTTACTTCCAAAATAACACTAGCTGGCATTTCCACTGAAAGCGGCATATCATCTTCAGAATTTATTATAACCGTAACAACTTCTCCTTCTTTCAGTAAATCAGGATTTTCAATAGCATTTTTATTAATTGTGATTTGATTATAATCTTCGATATTCATAAAATGAAATTGATCACCCTCAGGGTATAAATATTGAAATTTGTGCGTTTCTACTCTTACATCATCAATTTTATGCCCTGCTGAAAAAGTGTTATCAATTACTTTCCCAGTAGTTACACTTTTTAATTTTGTACGAACAAACGCTGGTCCTTTTCCAGGTTTAACGTGTAAGAATTCAATGATTTTAAAAATATCATGATTATACCTTATACATAGTCCATTTCGAATATCTGAAGTATTTGCCATAGATAATTAATTTGATTTAAAATAGCCTTTCATTATTCCTCTGTGTGAGTTTTTAATAAATTGTAAAATTTCATCTCTTTCTGGAGTAGCTTCCATTTCCGCTTCAATTATAGCAGAGGCCTGAGTGTTATTATAATTTTTTTGATACAATAATCTAAAAATACCTTGAATTTCTCTTATTTTTTCAGTAGTATATCCTCTTCTTCTTAGGCCAACTGAGTTAATTCCAACATATGAAAGTGGTTCACGAGCAGCTTTTACATAAGGAGGTACATCTTTTCTTACCAAAGAACCACCAGTCACAAAGGCGTGATTACCAATCGAGCAAAATTGATGAACTGCAGTCATACCAGCTAAAACAACATAGTCACCAACCGTTATATGGCCTGCCAAAGTACTATTATTTGAAAAAATACAATTTTTCCCTACTAGGCAATCGTGAGCAATATGACAATAAGCCATAATGAGACAATTATCCCCTATTACAGTTTTCATTCTATCTGTAGTTCCTCTGTTAATTGTTACACACTCTCTTATTGTAACATTATTTCCAATAACTACAGTAGTATCTTCGTCATTATATTTTAAATCCTGTGGGATTGCTGAAATTACCGAGCCAGGAAAAATATTACAATTTTTACCTATGCGAGCACCTTCCATAATTGTAACATTTGATCCAATCCATGTACCCTCACCAATGACTACATTATTATTTATAGTACTAAAGGGTTCTATAACTACATTTTTTGCAATTTTTGCTCCAGGATGAACGTAAGCTAGTGGTTGATTCATGTTATAATAAATTTATTTGACTTTTGTAATTTGAGCCATTAATTCAGCTTCTGCACAAAGTTTACCATTTGCATAGGTAAATCCTTGCATATGACAAATACCCCTTCTAATTGGAGTAATTAATGAACAGCTGAAAATTAATGTATCACCAGGTACTACTTTTTGTTTAAATTTAACTTTGTCAATTTTCATAAAAAATGTTAGATAATTTTCAGGGTCTGGGACAGTATTTAAGACTAAAATACCACCTGTCTGCGCCATAGCTTCAACAATTAAAACCCCGGGCATTACAGGAGCACCAGGAAAATGACCTTTAAAGAAGTCCTCATTCATGGTAACATTTTTAGAACCGATTACATGATTTGGTGATAATTCAAAAACTTTATCAATCATTAGAAATGGAGGTCTGTGCGGTAGCATGTCCATTATAGCATTTACGTCCATTACTGGTACTTGATTTAAGTCTACAGCAGGCATATTGTTCCTTTTTTCAATCTTTATAATCTTAGACATTTTTTTTGCAAATTGTGTATTTACATAATGACCAGGCTTATTTGCAATTACCTTTCCCTTTAATCTAGTACCAATTAGTGCAAGATCACCAACAACGTCTAAAAGTTTGTGACGTGCTGCCTCGTTTGGGTAATGTAAATTTAAATTATCCAAAATACCATTTGGTTTGACAGCGATAGTCTCTTTATTAAAGGCAATTTTAAGTTTTTCCATTGTATCTTTTGAAAGAGGTTTATCAACATATACAATTGCATTATTTAAATCCCCTCCTTTAATTAGTCCTTCTTCAAGTAACATTTCAAGTTCATGTAGAAAACTAAATGTTCTTGAATTAGAAATCTCATCTTTAAAATTTGAAAGCTTAGTTAAATTTGCATTTTGAGTACCTAAAACCTTTGTGCCGAAATCAACCATTGTAGTTACTTGATACTCTTCTGATGGAATTATTGTTATTTCACTTCCAGTATCTTCGTCAGTGTAAGAAATTACATCTTTAACGACATAGACTTCACGGAAATTATCAAGTTCTTTTACACCAGCTTTTTCCAATGCTTCAATAAAAAATTTCGATGAACCATCCATTATGGGTGGTTCTGAACTATCTAACTCAATAATTACATTGTCGATTTCTAAACCTACAAGAGCGGCCAGAACATGTTCACATGTTTGTATCGATACTCCATTTTTCTCTAAACAAGTACCTCTCTGTGTACTAGTTACTAGGCTTGCGTCAGCCTTAATTATTGGTTCACCTTCTAAATCTACTCTCTTAAATGCATAGCCAAAATTTGCTCCAGCAGGTAAAAATTTTAAAGTGACATTTTTACCAGTATGTAAACCAACACCTTTTAATGATGTACTTTTTGATATAGTTGTTTGTTTATAATCAGTTTTAGTTATCATTTCTTAATATTTTTTTCAATCAAATTGATAGTTTTAACGATCTTAGGTAAATTTTTGAAATGAACATAAGATTTATAAAATTTTCCATAATCAAAAGCTGGAGTGCCTTGTAGAACTTCATTATCAGAAATATTTTTTGAAACTCCAGATTGACCTTGGATCTTAACATTATTTCCTATTGTTATGTGGCCAGCAAATCCAACTTGACCTCCAATTTGACAATTACTGCCAATTTTTGTTGATCCGGCAATACCAGTTTGAGCAGCAATAACCGTATTTTCACCTACTATTACATTATGTGCAATTTGAATTTGGTTATCAAGTTTGACACCCTTTTTAATAATTGTAGATCCTAAAGTAGCTCTATCAATTGTTGTACAGGAACCAATATCAACAAAATCTTCAATAATTACATTTCCAATTTGTGGCACTTTTTTATACACACCCGAGTCATCTGGTGAAAAACCAAAGCCATCAGCTCCTATGACACAGTTAGCTTCTATATTACAATTATTTCCAATTAGGCAATCATGGTAAATTTTAACACCAGGACGAAGAGTTGTATTATTGCCAATTATAACATTATCACCAATGTAGACATTAGGAAAGATTTTAACGTCATTTCCTATTTTTACATTGCTTCCAACATATGCAAATGCACCAATGTAACAGTTTAATCCATATGATGCAGAATCAGAAATATGAGATGAAGAATCAATACCTATATTATTAGTTTTAAGCGAATTGTAATAATCTAAAAGAGTAGAAAAAGCTGAATATGCATTAGAAACCTTAATTAAGGTGGGGCTAATTTCTTTTTCAGGAACAAAATCGTTATTTACAATTACAATAGATGCCCTAGTGGAGTATATATGTGGAGTGTACTTGGGATTTGCTAAAAAAGTTAATGATCCAACTTCTCCTTCTTCAATCTTAGACAAATTATGCACCTCAGTATCTTTATCCCCGAGAATCTCTCCGTTGAGGAGATCTGCTATTTGGTTGGCTGTAAATTTCATAGCTGTACAAAAATATGAAAAAATTATAGAAATTCTTTAGGAAAACAGATATAGTGTCTAGTTATTTTTTTTGATAAAGCTTGAATATTAATAATATTATTGGATTGATTAATGGTTGATATACTTCCGTTTTTATTTAGTATTTCAATTGGGTTGTTAAGTTCTTCGTATCCAATATTGCTAACCTTGCCATAAAACACAAAATATTCCATTAAACTAATATCAACTTTAGAAAATTTATTCCAATCTTTTCTAATCCGTTTTAATTGTGATTCTATCTCAGACTCATTAATGAACTTAATTTTTAAAAGCTTACGATTTAGTATACGTTCAGAAAGATTTTTCAAAACAAAGTCTGAATGACAAGACCAGGTCTTTAGAGCGATTAAAAGGTCTGTGTCGTCAAGCAAAGAGAATTTTTCAAGTATATCATTTGTGAAATTTGTTATATCAATCCGTTGTTTTAAGAAAAAATCAAGTGCAACACTACCACTTGTGAAATTATCATTTTCAATAGATAATATTTTTGCACGTTTCAAAATTCTTATAATTATTTGTTCTGAAACTAGTCCTGTTTTATGTAAATAAACTTGCCAATACATTAATCTCCTGGCAGTCAAAAACTTTTCAATTGAATAGATACCCTTCTCTTCAACAACAAGTTTATTATTTACCACATTCATCATTGAAATTAATCTCTGGCTGTTAATATTTCCTTCTGAAACACCTGTATAAAAGCTATCTCTTTTAAGATAATCACATCTATCAATATCTAAATGACTTGAAATTAATTGATTGAAAAATGGTCTATCGTACAATCCTTTGAACATTTTTATTGCCAAGCTTAATTTACCATTGAAACTTATATTAATTTTTTCCATGAATCGAATTGAAATATCTTCATGATTAACATCAACAATTAAACTATTTTCAATGGCATGACTGAATGGACCATGGCCAATGTCGTGTAATAAAATGGCTGAATACAAAGCATTTTCTTCATCATTTGAAATTTTAATATCCTTCAATTTTAATATTCTAACAGCATTTTGCATTAAATGTAATGAACCTAAAGCATGATGAAACCTTGTGTGATGTGCTCCAGGATAAACTAAATATGAAAGCCCCATCTGTGAAATACGCCTTAACCTTTGAAAATAAGGACTCTCTATCAAATCAAATATGAATGAATTAGGTACTGTAATAAATCCATATATGGGGTCATTAAATATTTTTAAATTGTTTTTAGTATTCAACCAAATTAAATTTTAAATTAGTGATAGCTTAGAACTATATAAGTTCATCTACAAAAATAAACAAATAAGAATATCTAAATCTTCTTAAAATTAAGAATTAATGAATGTAGTTAATATTTTATGGGTCGATGATGAAATATCGTTTTTAAAACCTCACATCATTTTTCTAGAGCAAAAGAATTATAAAGTTACTCCTTGTAAAAGTGGAAGTGAAGCATTGGATATTATTAAAAAAAATGACTTTGATATAGTTTTTTTAGATGAAAATATGCCTGGGCTTTCAGGATTAGAAACGCTCTCAAGCATAAAAGAGATTAATGTAAATATTCCTGTTGTTATGATTACAAAGAATGAGGAAGAATATATTATGGAAGAAGCTATAGGAAATAAAATCGCAGATTATTTGATAAAGCCAGTTAATCCTAATCAAATTTTATTGTCATTAAAAAAGAATCTTGATAATAGTCGACTTGTTTCTGAAAAAACATCTTCAAATTATCTACAAGAATTTAGGAAAATATCAATTGATTTAAATAATGTTAACTGTCACGAATCATGGTCTGAATTATACAAAAAATTAACCTATTGGGAGATTGAACTTGAAAATTCTCAAGATAGTACGATGCTTGAAATATTAGAAACACAAAAAAATGAAGCTAACTCCCACTTTGGAAGATTTATTGAAAAAAATTATCAAGACTGGTTCCTAAATAAAAGAGGACCAATTTTATCTCACAATTTATTTAAATCAAAAATATCAACGCATATTTCAAATGACACCCCTACCCTTCTAATAGTTATTGATAATTTAAGATATGATCAATGGAAAACTATTGAACCAACTGTAAATAAATATTATAAGACAAAAGAAGATTCTATTTATTACAGTATTTTACCTACAGCAACTCAATATGCTAGAAATGCAATTTTCTCTGGATTAACTCCTAAAGAAATGGAGGATAAGTATCCTAACTATTGGAAAAATGATACAGATCAAGGTGGTAAAAACTTATTTGAAGATGAATTTTTAAAAGAACAAATCAAACAACTTGGTCTAGATAATTTTTCGCATGAATACATTAAAATTACAAATCTAAAAGCTGGAAAAAAACTTTCAGAAAACTTTAAAATGAAAGCAAAAAATAATCTGACAGTTGTTGTTTATAATTTTGTTGACATGCTCTCACATTCAAAGACTGAAATGGAAGTCGTTAAAGAATTAGCCTCAGATGATGCTGGTTACAGATCATTAACCTTAAGTTGGTTTAAAAATTCACCACTACTAGAAATCATTAAACAAGCTCAAAGTTTAAATTTTAAACTGTTGATAACAACAGATCATGGTACTATAAATGTTAAAAACCCTTCAAAAGTTATTGGAGATAAAAATACTAGTCTTAACCTAAGGTACAAAACTGGAAGAAGTCTAAGTTATGACAAAAAGGATGTTTTTTCAGTAAAAAGTCCCTCATCTATCGGATTACCATCAATTTCATTAAACAGTTCATATATTTTTGCAAAAAATAATCTTTTCCTCGCCTACCCAAATAATTTTAATCACTATGTTGGATATTATAAAAACACTTATCAACATGGTGGAATATCATTAGAGGAAGTAATGATTCCGTTTGTAGTTTTAAATCCAAGATAAATGATATTTGAGTATAAATTAAATAACATAGATAATATTGCAAAGGAATTAATTAATTCATTTAAAAATAAAATTGTGCTTTTTAACGGAGATATGGGAAGCGGTAAAACTACAATAATTTCAAGTATTGTAAATATTTTAGGAACCAATGTTAAAGTATCAAGTCCGACTTTTTCAATTGTAAATGAATACAATATTGACGAAGGCTCCATATATCATTTTGACTTCTATAGATTAAAAAACACTAACGAAGCATTAGATTTGGGTATATATGAGTATTTAAATTCAGGAAATTGGAATTTCATTGAATGGGGAGAAAAGATTCAAGAGTTATTAAATGAAGAATTTACAACAGTTAACATAAAAGTAATTTCTAAAGGAAAGCGATTATTAGAATTAAAGCAATAAGTAATTTATCCAAATTAAAAATAATTGTAATTTGCACTAATTATTAATTTATAATGCAAAAATCATTATCCCCTTTTTCGAAAGCGCAATTAATCCCCAAAGAAGAAAGACTAGAGATTGCCAATAATAACAAATCATTATTAATAGGAATTCCGAAAGAAAGATCCTTTCAAGAAAAGCGTATTTGCTTAACTCCTGACGCTGTATCTGCACTAACCAATAACGGTCACCGCGTACTAATCGAAAAATCAGCTGGAAAAAATGCTTCTTTTGAAGACAACGAGTATATTGAGGCTGGTGGTGAAATCACAAGTGATACCTCAAAGGTTTTTGGATGTCCTATAATTTTAAAAGTTGAGCCACCAACAATTGATGAAATCGGATTAATCAAAAATAATAGTATTATAATATCAGCACTTCAGCTAAAAATGCAACATAAATCATATTTTGAAGCATTAATAAATAAAAAAATTACAGCTCTAGGTTTCGAATTTATTAAAGATAGAGACGGAACTTATCCCGCAGTTAGACAATTAAGTGAAATCGCTGGTAATGCATCAATTCTGATAGCTTCTGAGATTATGTCAATTACAAACCAAGGAAATGGTCTAATGCTTGGAAATATTAGTGGTATACCTCCAACAGAAGTTGTAATAATTGGAGCAGGAATTGTAGGTCAATCAGCAGCAAAATCAGCTATAGGTTTAGGCGCAAACGTCAAAGTTTTTGATAACTCAATAACTAAATTGAGATCATTGCAAGAAAATATTGGGCAGAGAGTGTATACTTCCACTATGCAACCAAAAAATATTATGAAAGCACTAATGAGGTGCGATGTAGCGATTGGAGCTACAAAAGGAAGGAACAGATCACCTGTGGTAGTTAATGAGGCTATGGTAGAATTAATGAAAAGCGGATCTGTAATTATTGATGTTAGTATTGATATGGGTGGCTGTTTTGAAACTAGTGAACTTACATCGCATGATAAACCAACTTTTGAAAAGCATGGTGTAATTCACTATTGCGTGCCAAATATTCCAGCCAGATATTCAAGATCGTCTTCTGTATCATTAAGTAATATTTTCACTCCTTACTTGTTAGATATAGCTGAATCTGGAGGATTAGAAAATGCAATACGTCAAAATAAAGGATTGAAAAATGGCCTGTATGTATACCACGGAGTTATTACTAATAAATCAGTATCAAAATGGTTTAATTTAGATTGTAGTGATCTAAATTTACTAATATTTTAATCATGAAGTTTATTCAAAGATTAGGGTTTTATTTAGGTGGATTTTCGATTGGTTTAATATTTCTAATGTTTTTTTTAAGTGGAAAAAAAACGAGCTGTTCATATTTTCCAAATGCAAGGATAATCAAAAATATTAGCGCAAAAAAGATAATATTTTCACCTGAAATTATTAATGATATTGTTAGCCTTAAAATAGACACAAATGAATTTTATTCAATACTCAAAAAAAGTAAAGTTATAGGTAGATTTGAAAACAATAAACTAGATAAATGTAAACTTTATACAATTGAATCAAATAAATATGTTTTTAAAATTAATAATTGCAAAAATACTGCTGAAGTAGAAAATATCTTAAAGAAATAATAATTATATACTACGCCGCTTCCTTTCGCTTTTAATTAATTCTAGTTCACGATTAGTTTGGCCTGCGACTGATGTATTTTCTTCAGCCCTTCTAATTAGATATGGCATTACATCTCTTACCGGACCAAATGGCAAATATTTAGAGACGTTGTATTTAGAGTTTGCAAGATTAAAACTAATGTGATCACTCATTCCAAAAAGTTGACCAAACCAAATCTTTGAATTGTCATTAGAAATTCCTTTTAAACTCAAAAGTTTTAGAGCATGTAATGTGCTTTTTTCATTATGTGTTCCAATATATAAATGAAAATAATCGAGATTATCCATCATAAAAGTTAAGCAATTATCAAAATTTTTATCAGTTTCAAGTTTTGTTTCACAAATTGGAGATTTATATCCTTTATCATTAGCATGAGCACGTTCTTTTTCCATATATGCTCCTCTGACCAGTTTTATACCAATTATGAAATTTTCGTTTTTTGCTTTCTCATGTAATTTAACTAGATAATCATATCTATCCCACCTGTATGCCTGAAGTGTGTTATAAATTATTGGATTTGTTTTATTGTATTTTTTCATAAAATCTAATAAAAGATTATCTACAGAAGTTTGTATCCAGCTTTCTTCAGCATCAACTAAAACAGGGATATTATTTTTTTTGGCATGGTTAAATATTCTATCAAATCGCTTCTTAATTTTATTCCACTCTTCTAACTCAAAATCCTCTAATTTTTCTGATTGTGAAACTTTTCTGTAAATTTCAAATCGTCCAACAGCTGTAGGCTTAAACACACTAAATGGAACAGATTTATTGTTAACAGCAAAATCTATTAAGTCAATTGTTTTATTTGTAATAAACTCAAATTGTGATTCATTTTGCTTTCCTTCGACTGAATAATCAAGAATACTGTAAACTTTACTTTTAAACATTTGATCAATTTTAGAAATACAGTCTTTAGAACTTATACCACCACAAAAATGATCAAATACTGTAGAGCGTATTAAACCCTCAACTGGCAAATTTGTTTTCAAAGCAAAATTAGTAGCTAATGTTCCAATTTTAACAAGAGGTTGATTAGATATCATTTTAAATAA
This sequence comes from Flavobacteriaceae bacterium, assembly GCA_038106885.1. GTDB lineage: Bacteria > Bacteroidota > Bacteroidia > Flavobacteriales > Flavobacteriaceae > UBA3537. The sequence continues at coordinate 69,713 of JAYNFX010000002.1, forward strand.
AAAATAGGCTCTTTCAAGTTCAGAATCTGTTTTTAAATGAAAGGCGATTTTGGTATTATTAAAATCAATCATATCAAAAGTTATTTTTAAGACTAAAATCTTAACTTCAAAATTATAGATTTCTATTAAATTTCATACTATATTTGGTCTTTAAATGAAATCGATACAAACAACATCATATAAAATCAATTTTGGTGATATTGCTTACAATGAACTAAGCACCTACATCCAAAATAGCAAATTCTCAAGTATTATTATCATTGTCGATAGTAATACTGTGGATTTATGCTTACCTGTCTTGGTTGAAAAATTAGGTCACAAAATTTGCTCAAGAGTAATCAAATTTGATTTTGGTGAAGTGAATAAAAACATAAGAACATGTTGCGATATATGGAACTCTATGGCTTCATATGGAGTAGATAGAAATTCATTAATAATTAATTTAGGTGGTGGGGTTGTAACGGATTTAGGTGGATTTGTATCATCAACTTATAAAAGGGGTGTTAAATTTGTAAATATACCAACAACACTGTTAGCAATGGTAGATGCCTCAATCGGTGGAAAAACTGGAATTAACTTTAGCGAAGCTAAGAACCAAGTTGGAACTATAGCATTTGCTGAAATGATAATTATTGACACTGACTATTTAAAATCTTTACCCTCAAAAGAATTTAATTCAGGAGTAGCTGAAATGTTTAAACATGGATTAATTTCAGATAAAATATATTGGGAAGTTTTGCAAAAAACTAATTTGAATATAGACAATAATCTAGAAGAATTAATACATACATCAATCCAAATAAAAAATTCTATTGTTGCTTTAGACCCAGAAGAGAAGAATATTCGTAAATCGCTAAATTTTGGACATACCTTAGGACATGCAATTGAGTCATATTCATTAAAAAACAATAAATTAAAACCATTACTTCACGGTGAGGCAATTGCCATTGGAATGGTTTTAGAGGCTTACTTAGCAAATAAAGTTAGCGGGCTTAGTGATAAAGAATTAGAAGAAATCAAACAGGCATTTAAAAGCAAATTTGATCTAATTGAGTTTGACAAGGAACAAATAAATTCAATAAATAAACTTTTAATACATGACAAAAAAAATTCTCATGGGAATATAAATTTCACTCTGCTTAAAACAATAGGAGAATATGCAATTGATCAAAAAGCCGATGAAAAATTAATAATTCAGGCTTTTGATTATTATTCAAAATAAAAGTCTATTGCAGTTCATTAAATATAGAATGCATTAATCTTTTTTTATCATTAATACTTTCTTCAAGCGATATCATAGTTTCAGTTCTGTATATTCCATCTATATCATCAATCTTGAAGATAATTTCTTTCGCATGTGTAGTACTTTTGGCTCTTATCTTACAAAAAATATTAAATTTACCAGTAGTTATATGAGCTACAGTTACATGTGGAATTTCATTAATTCGCTGAAGAACAAATTTAGTTTGTGAAGTGTTTTGTAGATAAATACCGACATAAGCAATAAAAGTATAACCTAATTTTTGATAGTCTAATGTCAACGATGATCCTTTGATTATTTTAGCATCTTCCATTTTTTTTACCCGAACATGCACAGTTCCCGCAGATATAAGTAACTTTTTTGCTATATCAGTAAAGGGTACTCTAGTATTTTCGATAAGCATGTTGAGAATTTGGTGATCAATTTCGTCTAATTTAAACTTTGCCATTTTATTAAAATATTATTAATGAATGGCAAATTTAATAAATATTTTTAACCAAAAAAGTATTTACGTTAAATTATTGATAAGGAAAAGATCGATTTTATTATTATTTATGAATATTTGATTAACTAAATCAGTTTCTTTAATTGTTTTTTCAAACACATTGCTAACATGCATAGATTTAGCATCAAAAGTTTTATGACCATAGTACGATCTTAAATCTCCAATTTTTGCCACAAAAGGAATGAAGTTAATATCACTTTTCTCAAGACTTTCCCTGTATAATATACCAACATCACGAATGTCTTTTAATTTTTTATCAAATGAAACTCCTTTAATCAAAACATCAAAATATGTTGGTTTATTTTCTGGAATATCAAAATAATTATTTGTAGAATAATTAATGTATGATTTATTAATTATTGATAAAAATGTTTGATATATAGCAAACATCATATATTTTCGAGTAATGTCTCTATTATAGTCATTATTATAATGCCCCGCTTCAAATAAAAGTGTAGGAACGCCTAAAGATTGAAATTTATCACCAACACAATTAATATTGAACTTATCGTCATATCTAGATATTTGATTTGGTATGTAGGGATCAAGCTCATGACGTAAACTACTTATAATTTTCATACCAATTTTGCGATTATTTGTCAATGATCGATTATTGTCCTGTGATGGTGAAAGAAAACTAAGTGTAGCAGGATAATAATCATTACCAGCACTATATATTGTTCTTTGATCGTGCATGTTAAAACAATAATGAGGCTTGAATTCATCAAATAGATCTCTTAAAACACGGCTTTCTGATTGAGTTAATTCTTGTGCATCACGGTTTAAATCAATATTATTTGAATTTAAACGACAATAATTATTTGCGCCGTCAGGGTTTAAAATAGGTATTATTTTAATACATAAATTATAAGTTATTAATTCATTATTAATTGAATTAAATAAATTTAGACAATCTATTAATGACTTAGTAGTCGTAGTCTCATTACCATGCATTTGAGACCATATTAATATATTAATTGGACCTTTTCCAAAATTTACAGAGTATATTGGAGTATTTTTTTCTGAAAATCCAATATTTTGCAATTTAAAATGTGAATTTAAATTTTTTAAAAAAGGTAAAATATGACTATTTGTTATATATCTTCCTTTGATTTGATGAACCTTAAATTCATTATATAATGAGTATATGTTATTTAATGTTAACATTTGAAATTAAATACATTCAAAAGTAATCAATATTAATTTTTCCATAAAAATATTATTGTACACAATTTAAAGAATAATTTATTTTATTTTTAATTATCATAAATATATAAAATAAAGTATTTATAATCAGTATTTTAAATACTATTATATAAAGTAAAAATTTAATTTATTATATCGTTAATTATATATTTAATGGAAATAACTGTAAGAACTAAATTATTACCTTTGCAATATGAAATGGTATTATTTAATTTTTTTTATGATTTTCACTTCTTGCTATGTAAATGAACGAGATTGCAATTCATTTAAAACAGGAAATTTTGTCAGTGAAATTGAAATCAATAATCGGATATACAAATCAACTTTCAAAAGACAAAATAATATTCAAGTCGAGACTTTTGAGGAAAAGATTGACTCTTTTTCTGTAAGATGGATAAATGATTGTGAAATGATTTTTAGCTCATTAAATCCAAAGAATCAAAAAGATAAAAAAATTCACATAAAGATATTAAATACTACAAATGATTCATATCAATATGAATATGGATATGTTGGAGAGTCAAAAAAGAAAAAAGGTAAAGCAAAGCGTCTAAATTAAAACAATTTAATTTGTCCTTCGATGTTAAGATCATTTTGATCATCTTTCCTAAGATCAATATTAACCTCCTCTTCGTCGACAACCTCTATGTCATCAGCAGGTATGGTTTTTGGAGCTTCATAAGGCAAAGACTCTGATAAGTCAATCTGATTTACTTTATATTTTGATAATTGATTACCTTGAGCTGAAATTCCCTTGATATTAATAAATTCTTCAATACTAATAATTTTATTTGGCCTTCTTTCTTTACCACGTTCTTTAGCAAAAGTTATGTCTATCACTGGTCGCCAATCCGTACTTATAATCTCTAACCTACTAGATTTATGAGATGTAATAAATACTTCTTCTTTATTTTCATTTTCAATAAAAAACCTTTTTATAAAATACTTTTCCTTTGCACCATCAAAATAAACAGCAGATATCGGTTTATTAGGAATCCACTTTTCTAGCACAACCATGTCATCACTAAAATGAGAGGAGACATCTGGAATAATAGTTTTTATTATTCCTGTTTGACTTATAATCAATAAGCGATCCTCACCTCTAAATTCTCCTATCAGATCTCCCCTACCATCAACATTAATTCTTTGTACAGTTTCATCAAACCATATTTTTCTTGGTTTTAAAGTGCTAACTCCCTTTTCTTTTAATTCAACTTTTTTAACAGAATGCTTGGAAACCAAGTTACCTTTTGAAGTTCTCGCCTTAATAATAATATCAGCAAAATTTATATCCCATTTAAGTTTTTTAATACTACCTACCTGACGAAGAAAAACTGTAACTATTTCTGCCTCTCCGTTAGGGTTGGCAGAAAAATATAACACACTAGTTTGGGACTTACCGTTTGTTAAATCATATAATTTATCTCTAGTTATTGAAGTAACTGAGAATCGTTTTATGTAAGAAGATCCTCCCTTACCATCTTTGTAGATGTAATTATATACGGTTCTATTATCTTTTTTCTTAAAAACCGAAACATGAATTATATTCTTACCCACAAAGGTTTTAGCACCAACTTTTGTAACCATCATTTGACCGCTTTTGGTAAAAACAATAACATCGTCAATATCACTACAATCACATACATATTCCTCTCTTCTCATTCCTGTACCAACAAAACCTTCTTCTCGATTTACAAATAATTTAGTATTTCTTATTACAACTTTTTTTACATCAACATCATCAAAAATTTTAATTTCTGTTTTACGATCTTTTCCATTACTATATTCTTCTTTAAGCCTTTTAAAGTAAGAAATGGAATATTCAATTAAATTTGATAAATTTTTCTTTGTTGCTTTAATTTGATCCTCAAGAGAATCGATTTTTAATTGTGCTTTATCTATATCAAACTTAGATATCCTTTTAATTCTAATTTCGGTTAATCTAATGATATCATCCTTAGTGATTAATCTCTTAAGTTGTTTAGTATATGGCTTTAAACCGATATGAATAGCATTTACTACTCCTTCCCAAGTTTCTTGATCCTCAATGTCACGATATATTCGGTTTTCGATAAAAATTCGCTCTAATGAAGCGAAATGCCATTGTTCTTCAAGCTCATTTAACTTTATTTCAAGCTCAAGCTTTAATAATTCAACTGTATGATCAGTTGACTGTTTTAACATTTCTGATACTCCAACAAAAAGTGGTTTATTATCTTCAATAACACAACCTAAAGGAGATATAGAAGTTTCACAATTTGTGAAAGCAAATAATGCATCAATAGTTTTGTCAGGAGATATCCCTGATGGTAAATGAATTAAAATTTCAACTTCAGCAGCGGTATTATCTTCAATTTTTTTGATTTTAATTTTACCTTTTTCATTTGCTTTTAAAATTGAATCGATCAAAGATGAAGTTGTAGTGCCAAATGGAATCTCATTTATTAAAAGAGTATTTTTGTTTAATTGATTTATTCTTGCACGACAACGTACCTTACCACCTCTAACACCATCATTGTAATTTGAAAAATCAGCAATTCCACCAGTTGCAAAATCAGGATAAATCGTAAATCTTTTTCCTAATAAATGTTTGATTGAAGCATCAATTAGCTCAATAAAATTATGAGGTAATATTTTTGTTGACAATCCAACTGCAATACCTTCAGCACCTTGAGCTAGCAACAAAGGAAATTTTACTGGTAAATTTATTGGTTCTTTTCTTCGACCATCATATGAAGCTTGCCAATTAGTAGTTTTTGGATTAAAAACTACATCAAGTGCAAATCTTGAAAGCCTGGCTTCAATATACCTGGATGCAGCTGCACGATCTCCGGTTAAGATATTACCCCAATTTCCCTGTGTATCAATTAACAAATCTTTTTGTCCAATTTGAACCATTGCATCAGCAATACTTGCATCTCCATGAGGATGATATTGCATTGTATGACCAACAATGTTTGCGACTTTGTTAAAACGACCATCGTCAAGATCTTTCATTGAATGTAGAATTCTTCTTTGTACAGGTTTAAAGCCATCTTCGATAGCAGGAACAGCACGTTCTAAAATAACATATGAAGCGTAATCTAAAAACCAATCTTTATACATCCCAGTGACACGTGTGATAGTCTCATCTGTTTTGTTATTACCGTCTTGTATGTCATTTTGATTTTCTATCATAAATTAATTCTTTTCAGCATCTATCAAATCAAGTTCAACTTTTAAATTGTTAATTATAAATTTTTGTCTGTCCGGGGTGTTCTTGCCCATATAAAAAGATAACATTTCATCGATTGTAGTTTCAGAATCAAGCATAACAGGATCCAAACGGATATCTTGACCTATAAAGTGCTTAAACTCATTTGGAGAAATCTCACCTAAACCTTTAAATCGGGTAATCTCAGGCTTTGGCTTTAATTTTTCTATTGCAGAAAGACGTTCTTGATCTGAATAACAATAAATTGTTTCCTTTTTATTTCTTACTCTAAATAGTGGTGTTTGTAGAATATATAAGTGCCCCTCTTTTATTAATTCTGGAAAGAATTGTAAAAAAAATGTAATTAATAGTAATCTTATATGCATACCATCGACATCTGCATCAGTTGCAATTACTATATTATTATACCTTAGATATTCAATTGACTCCTCAATGTTCAATGCGGCTTGTAACAAATTAAATTCTTCATTCTCATAAACAATTTTTTTCGTCAGACCATAGCAGTTTAATGGTTTTCCTTTTAAACTAAATACAGCTTGGGTATTAACATCTCTAGATTTTGTGATACTCCCTGAGGCAGAATCTCCTTCAGTTATAAAAAGCGTTGTTTCTAAATTCCTATTGTTTTTAGTATCACCAAAATGAACTCTACAATCTCTTAATTTTTTATTGTGAAGACTAGCTTTTTTAGCACGTTCTTTCGCAATTTTACGAATTCCTGACAGTTCTTTCCGTTCACGCTCAGCTTGTAATATTTTTCGTTGAATAGATTCTGCAACATTTGGATTTTTGTGAAGGTAATTATCAAGGTTAGTTTTAATAAAGTCATTGATAAATGTTCGAACTGTTGGTAAACCACCTCCCATTTCAGTTGAACCTAATTTTGTTTTTGTTTGACTCTCAAAAACGGGTTCCATTACCTTGATTGCTATAGCTGAAATAATTGACTTTCTAATGTCTGAAGAATCATAATTTTTTCCGAAAAAGTCTCTTATAGTTTTCACGAAAGCTTCTCTAAATGCAGCTAAGTGTGTACCACCCTGAGTTGTATTTTGACCATTAACAAAAGAATGATATTCTTCACTATATTGAGTTTTGCTATGAGTCAAAGCAACTTCAATATCTCCCCCCTTTAAGTGAACTGTTGGATACAATCTATCATCTGATTTTGAATTATCTTCTAATAGATCTTTCAGACCATTCTCACTAAAAAACTTTTCACCATTAAATGAAATTGTCAAACCGGGGTTTAAATAAACATAATTTTTTAACATTCGAGCTACATATTCACTCCTAAATTTGTAGTTCTTAAAAATTGAAGAATCTGGAATAAATGAAACTTTTGTTCCTTTTCTTCTTGTGGTGTCATCTAATAATTCTTGATTTGTTAAAACTCCTAATTCAAATTCTGCAGATGCAGATTTTCCGTCTCGATTTGATTCTACTCTAAAATAAGTTGAAAGTGCATTTACTGCCTTTGTCCCAACACCATTTAGACCTACAGATTTTTTAAATGCTCTAGAATCATATTTACCACCTGTATTCATTTTAGAAACGACATCTACAACTTTACCTAAAGGAATTCCACGACCATAGTCTCTAACAATTACCTTGTTTCCTTGAATTGAAATATCAATAGATTTTCCTGCTCCCATTACAAATTCATCGATGGAATTATCAAGAACCTCTTTAAGCAAAATATAAATTCCGTCATCTGAAGAAGAGCCATCACCTAATTTACCAATATACATTCCTGGACGCATTCGGATGTGTTCTTTCCAATCTAGTGAGCGTATATTATCTTCAGTATAATTAGTTTGCATTGTTATTAGAATAAGATAAGTTGCTAATATAACGTAACATCTTAAAAGATAAAACCTTTAAATAACAAATTAATTAACAAAAAATAAGAAGAAATGTTGAGAAATATTATTGTTTTAAAAAAAAATTAAACGTTAAACAAAAAATGTATAATATCTCCATCTTTTACTATATAATTTTTTCCTTCTACACGCATCTTACCTGCTTCTTTAACTCTAGCTTCACTTCCTAGATTGATATAATCATCAAAGCAAATAACTTCAGCCCTAATAAAACCTTTCTCAAAATCTGTATGAATTACTCCAGCAGCTTGAGGAGCTAGGCTACCTACTGGTATTGTCCATGCGCGAACTTCCTTTTGACCAGCTGTAAAAAAAGTATGTAAATTTAAAAGACTATAAGCTGCACGAATTAATTTAGCAGACCCAGGCTCTTTTAAACCAATATCCTCTAAAAATAACTGCCTCTCATCATAATCGTCAAGTTCATTAATATCAGCTTCTGTACCAACTGCTAAAATCAAAACTTCAGCATTTTCTTCACAAACTAATTCTTTGACTTTTTCTACATAACAATTGCCATTCACAGCAGATTTTTCATCAACATTACACAAGTATAGCACGGGTTTAGCAGTAATAAACTGTAAAGGCTTTATATATGAAATAAAATCATCTTCTGAAAAATCTAAGCTCCTAATTGATTTCCCAGAAAGCAAATGTGATTTAATATTTTCTAATACAATTAATTCTTTTTGAGCATCTTTATTACCTGTTTTGGCAGATCTTTTTACTTTATCTAACTTTTTTTCAACAGTTTCTAAATCTTTTAACTGTAACTCTATATCAATAGTTTCTTTATCTCTTATTGGATTTATATCTCCATCGACATGAACAATATTATCGTTATCAAAGCATCTTAAAACATGTATAATTGCATCAGTTTCTCTAATGTTAGCTAGGAATTGGTTGCCCAAACCCTCACCTTTACTAGCTCCCTTTACAAGACCAGCAATATCTACAATTTCAACAGAAGCAGGGATAACTCTTTCTGGATTCACTAATTCTTGCAATTTGTTAATTCTTGAATCAGGCACATTTACAACACCAACGTTGGGTTCAATAGTACAAAATGGAAAATTAGCACTTTGTGCTTTTGCATTGGACAAACAATTAAATAATGTTGACTTCCCAACATTTGGTAATCCTACAATTCCTGCTTTCATATGTAAAAATTATTAAAAAAGAGGGTAAATATATTAATTATCCGTCAGGATGCATAAAGCGTTGCTTTGCTAATAGTACATCTTCACTTTCTATATTATCTGAATCTGGCACACAGCAATCAACTGGACAAACTGCTGCGCATTGTGGTTCTTCGTGAAAACCTTTACATTCTGTGCATTTATCTGGAACAATAAAGTAAAACTCATCACTAATTGGAATTTGAGGCTCATTAGCATCAATTTGCTTCCCATTTGGAAGAACAACCTGACCATTTAAACTTGTTCCATCTTTATAACGCCAATCATCAGCACCTTCATAAATTGCTGTATTAGGGCATTCTGCCTCACAAGCTCCGCAATTAATACATTCATCGGTAATTATGATCGCCATTATGGTCTAAAGTAAATATTATACATAAATTTGTAACAAAATTAAATCCAAATTTTAGTTTTAACAAATAATGAATCATAAAAAAAATATAATTAAAGAATTGGTGTCACTTGGTGAATTTTTAAGCCAATTTAGTACTGAAAAACCTTCAAGATGTCCAACTATTACAAATAATAATATTTTTTTTGATGGTTTTATTGATCAGCTAAAACTAGCATCAAAATTTAATGGATGGTTCACTAAAGAAAACATATGTTTTGCTTTAAAACAATGGTCAGAGTTGCTGAAAGAAAAAAGTCTTTTAAAGTGGCTCTCAAATTACCCCAACTCAAACAACCAACCTAAAACAATTGCTTTAATAATGGCAGGAAACATACCACTTGTGGGATTCCACGATTTTTTAGCTTGTATAGTTTCTGGTCATAATCTTGTAATTAAGCAGTCATCAAATGATAGACATTTACTCCCATTTATTGTATCATATTTAACTCATGAAGAATCTCTAATTAAATCAAAAATCAAATTTGTAGATAATAAAATTGAAAGATTTGATGCTGTTATAGCGACTGGCAGTAATAATACTGCACGTTATTTTAATTCATATTTTAAAAATAAACCATCAATTATAAGAAATAACAGAAATTCTATTGCAATATTAAATGGAAATGAATCTGAAAATGATTTAAAAAATCTTAGTAATGATATATTTAGATATTATGGACTTGGTTGTCGAAGTGTATCTAAAATATACGTCCCCAAAAATTATGATTTCAATATACTTTTTAAAGCAGTTTATGATTGGCATCCTGTAATTAATATTAGAAAATATTTAAATAATTATGATTACAATAAAGCTGTTTATATAATGAGTGAATTTGACATAATTGAAAATGGCTTTCTAATGTTAAAAGAAGATCGTAGACTCTCATCTCCTATTGCAACTTTATTTTATGAGTATTATGACGATGTATCAGAATTAAAATGTAAACTAAAGGCTATTTCATCTGAAATACAGTGTATTGTTGCTAATGGTTTTAGTAGTAAAGAAATTAAATTTGGAAGTACACAATCGCCAGCACTTGAAGATTATGCTGACGGAATCGATACTGTTGATTTCTTGTTGAAAATATAACATAATATTATCATTATTATTTATGTAAAATCAATAATTAATTCAGACATTTACATCTTAATTTATTTGAAAAAATAACATAATGAAAAGACACAATTTTAGTGCTGGACCTTGCGTTTTGCCAGAAGAAGTTATAAATAAATCTGCCCAAGCCTTAATTGACTATGACAATGGTTTATCTTTAATTGAGATATCACATAGAAGTAAAGCTTTCGTGGATATTATGGAAAACTCTAGAAATCTTGTTCTAGAACTTCTTGGTCTTGAAGGAATGGGATATAAAGTACTTTTTCTTCAAGGTGGTGCAAGTACTCAATTCTTAGCTGTTGCATTAAATCTGCTTGAAAAAAAAGCAGCTTATTTGAATACTGGTACATGGAGTGACAAAGCAATTAAAGAGGCTAGAATATTTGATGATATAACTGAAGTTGCTTCTTCCAAAGATGCAAATTACAACTACATTCCAAAGGGATATGACATTCCAAATGATCATGATTATTTTCATTGTACTTCAAATAATACAATTTTTGGTACCCAAATTAAAAAATTTCCTGATTGTGAAATCCCTATGGTATGCGACATGAGTAGTGATATTTTTTCTAGATCATTGGATTTCTCAAAATTCGGTTTAATATATGCCGGTGCTCAAAAAAATATGGGGCCAGCTGGTACAACTTTAGTTGTTATTCGTGAAGACATCCTTGGCAAAGTTTCTAGAAAAATACCATCTATGATGGATTATAAAGTACAAATTAGTAAAGGTAGTATGTTCAATACTCCACCTGTATTTGCAGTTTACACATCCATGCTAAATCTTGAATGGTTGAAATCTAAGGGAGGAATTACAGCAATTGAAAAAGAGAATGAAAAAAAAGCGCAATTAATTTATTCAGAAATTGATTTAAATCCTCTTTTCGATGGCTTTTCTGCAAAGGCTGATAGATCAGTAATGAATGCAACATTTACCCTTAAAAATGATAATTTAAAAGACACTTTTGATTCTATGTGGCAAGAAGCAGGTATTAATGGAATAAATGGACATAGAAGTGTAGGAGGTTACAGAGCATCGATGTATAACGCACTATCTTTAGAGAGCGTACAAGTATTAGTAGAAATAATGAGTGAATTAGAACGAAAAGCATAAAGATGAAAATATTAGCAAACGACGGGATTTCAAAAACAGGAATTAAAGAATTAGAATCAGAAGGTTTTCAAGTAATTACAGTTACTGTGGCGCAAGAACAGCTAATTAATTATATCAACAATGAAAACATAGTTGCTTTATTAGTTAGAAGCGCTACTACAGTTAGAAAAGATTTAATAGATTCATGTCCAAATTTAAAACTAATTGGACGCGGAGGGGTTGGTATGGATAATATTGACGTTGATTACGCAAAAAGCAAAGGTGTCCATGTCATAAATACCCCTGCAGCTTCATCAGAATCAGTTGCTGAACTTGTATTTGCACATCTTTTTTCAGGAGTTAGATACTTATACGATTCTAATCGTAACATGCCATTAGATGGTGACTCAAAATTTAAAAAATTAAAAAAAGCATATTCAAAAGGCTCTGAACTAAGAGGAAAGACACTAGGAATAATTGGATTTGGGAGAATTGGTCAATCTACAGCAAGAATTGCTTTAGGGTTAGGTATGAATGTTATAGCGCATGACCCTTTTACGAAAAGTGCAACTCTTGATCTTAATTTTTTCGACGGCCAATCAGTAAAATTTGATATAAATATGATGAACAAAGACGATGTTTTATCAAAAGCAGATTTCTTAACTCTTCATGTGCCTGCACAAAAAGATTTTGTCATAGGCACAAAAGAAATTGAATTAATGAAAGATGGAGCTGGGTTAATTAATGCTGCAAGAGGTGGCGTAGTTGATGAAGTTGCACTTGTAAAAGCATTAAAATCAGGGAAACTCGCATTTGCAGGGATTGATACATTTGAAAATGAACCTACACCAGCTGTGCAGGTTCTAATGACTCCCAATGTTTCACTTACTCCTCATATTGGTGCTGCAACGGTTCAAGCACAAGACAGAATCGGTTCTGAATTGGCTTCTCAAATAGTAAGTTTATTGAAATAATGTTAGTATACATTACTTTCGATATTAAATAGCTCATTAATGCAAGATTTTAAAAAACAATGGGAAATAACAAAAAATTGGCAATTGATTTTTCCAATTCTAGGTTTAATTTCCTCTATCTACTTGGGAACAAAATTGAGCTTTAAAATTTTAAATCAAAATTTTATTCTAGAAATTATAGTAGGGATTTTACTTGGAATATTAATTGTTAAATCATGTATATTTTTTATAAATAAACTTGAAAAAAAGTGGATTGTAAATCAACGTTGGGAACTTATTAGGATTTTTTTAATTTTCGCATTAACAGGGTCATCATCAGTGTTTATAGGTAGACCCTTTATTAAACTTCTTGGTGTTTCAAAAGATAATTTACATATTTCTGTATATTATGCTCTGTTCATATTAATTAGCCTTGTCTTTTATCAAATACTATTATTATTATGGGGGTGGATTTTAGGACAATTTGATTTTTTCTGGAGATTTGAAAAAAAAATGCTTAAACGATTAGGATTAAAGAAATTTATTGAGGACAAGTAATTACTTTAATTTATCATCAAATAACTTTTTAATTAATTTAATTTTTGGAGAAATTACAAATTGGCAGTATGGTTGATTTTTGTTTAAATCGTAATAGTCATTATGTTCAATTTCAGCTTCAAAAAAAGTTTTAAATTCTTCAACACTCGTAACTACAGGAGATTCAAATATATTTGAACTATCTATTTGCATTATGGTTTGCTTAGCCACGATTTTTTGTTTTTCATTAGTATAAAAAATAGCTGAGCGGTATTGAGTACCTATATCATTACCTTGTCGATTTAGTGTCGTAGGATTATGAGCTGCAAAAAAGACTTCTAGTAAATCCTTATATGAAACAATATTTGAATCAAAATCAATTATAACGCCCTCCGCATGACCAGTAATTCCTTTACAAACCTCACGATAAGAAGGATTTTTTATAAAACCCCCTGTGTAACCAGACACTACATTGTTTACACCATCAATACGTTTGAAAACTGCTTCAATACACCAAAAGCATCCACCACAAAATATTGCTCTTTCCATTACATAAATTTTAATACAAATTTAAAAAAGAATAATTTAAAATTTAATTAAATCATTGCTGATATTAGATTGATTTTCTTTAATTTAGAAAAAATGGTAAAAGCAACTAACATACACAAGATATACGAAAAAGTTCATGTTTTAAATGGAGTTAACCTTATTGTAAATAAAGGCGAAATTATCTCTGTTGTAGGAGAATCAGGTGCTGGTAAGACTACATTACTTAACATCCTAGGCACCTTGATTAAACCCTCAAAAAAATTTAAATCTAACTTAATCATAAATAATATTGATGTGAATTCCTTAAGTGATAATGATTTGTCAAAATTTAGAAATAAGTCACTAGGATTTATTTTTCAATTTCACCAGCTACTCCCCGAATTCTCAGCCATTGAAAATGTATGTATTCCAGCAATTATAAATGGAATACCATTGAAAAAAGCTCAAATCAAAGCAACTGAATTATTAGAGTTTTTAGGCTTAAAAAACAGATTTAATCATAAACCTAGTGAGCTCTCAGGTGGTGAGCAACAGCGTGTTGCAGTAGCTAGAGCACTAATAAACAATCCTTCTTTAGTTTTAGCAGATGAACCTTCTGGAAACTTAGACAGTAAATCAGCAACTCAACTCCATAAATTATTTTTTAAGTTACGGGATGAATTTGGCCATACCTTTATTATAGTTACTCACAATAAAGAATTAGCTTCAATGGCTGACAGAACTATTACTATGTGTGATGGAAAAATATCTTGATAGGATTAAAAATCTTTCATTTCTAGAATTAAAAGATTTTTTAGAATCAAAAGTTATACAATACAATACCAAAAAATTTATTGGAACAGATCCTATTCAAGTTCCACACATGTTTTCAAATAAATACGATATTGAAATATCATCTTTTCTAACATCAACAATTGCATGGGGAAATAGAAAATCTATCATAAAAAATGCAAACCGTTTAATGCAGCTGATGGACTATTCGCCTTATGAATTTGTTATTAATCATGATCAAAGTGATCTGGAAGTATTCAATGGTTTTGTACACAGAACATTTAATTCTATTGACGCAAAACAATTTATTAGAAGCCTTAAAAATATTTATATTAATTATGGTGGAATTGAAGCTATATTTAATAAATATTCTGAAAAAGATTGTCTGCAATTTGCAATACATAAATTTAAAAATCACTTTTTTGAAATTGAGCATACTGAAAGAACAAAAAAACACATAAGTGATCCTTTAAAAAATTCTGCAGCTAAAAGAATAAATATGTTTTTAAGATGGATGGTTCGTCCAAATGACTCTGGAGTTGATTTCGGTATTTGGGATTCGATATCAACGTCAAAATTATCGTGTCCGTTAGATATTCATTCAGGAAAAGTAGCTCGAAAACTTGGATTATTACATCGACAGCAAAACGATAATAAAGCGTTAAAAGAATTAGATAGGAATCTTAGAAAATTTGACAAAAATGACCCTGCTAAATACGATTTTGCATTATTTGGTCTTGGAGCGTTTGAGAAATTCTAGAAAAAATTAAAAGTTAAAAATTTTTCCATCTTCTGCTAATTCAACAGAACTATAAACTGTTTCCGCCTCTTGTATAAACAAATTTAAATCTTTATATCTAGAAGAAAAATGTCCTAAAATAAGCTTTCCAACAGACGCTAGCTTTGCTATTTTAGCAGCTTGCTTAGCAGTTGAATGCATTGTTTTTTCACATAAATTTTTATCCTTTTCTAAAAAAGTTGATTCATGATACAAAACATTTACATTTTTGATAATCTGAACAATAGATTCAGAGTAAGCTGTATCACTACAAAAAGCATATGATTTTGGAATTTTGCCAATTGTTGTTACTTCAGTATTTTTTATTATTGAATTAAATTTATTGTAAACATCTGATCCCTGTTTTAATTTTCTATAATATGCAATATCAATATTGTTAGCAAGAACCTTATCAATTAATAATTTCCTTTCATAGGGTTTTTCTTTAATTAAATATCCATTAGTATAAATCCTATGCTTTAATGGAATTGTAAACACATTGACTTTATCATCTTCATAAATACATTCTGAACTAGTCGTTGAAATCTCATGAAAAAACAAATTAAAATCTGTCCATGACTTTGAAGATTTTAGTTGTAATGTAATAATATCCTTAATACCAGTAGGGCCGTAAATATGTAAATCAGATTCACGTTTAAGTAATCTAAAAGTTGAAATTAAACCAATAAGACCAAAAAAATGATCTCCATGTAAATGTGAAATGAATATATGTTTAATTTGATTAAACTTAATTTTGTTTCTTCTTAATTCAACCTGAGTACCCTCTCCACAATCAATTAGAAAAACATGTCCTCTTGTTTCCACAACTTGTGATGTAGTGTGAGCAAAAATTCTGGGTGTAGCACTATAGCAACCGAGTATTGTAAGTTTCAATTTATTCTAATTTATAATCCAAGATCACGCTGCATTTCATCCATTTCAATAAGATCTTTGGCTTCATTCAATGTAGGTGACCAAACAAGTGATTCAGGAATTGATTCTGAGTTTAATGATGATGAAACAATCACAAATGAAAGATTCAAATTTTGATGTAAAATTGAAATATTTGAGAGCTTATCAAGAAAAGAACTACTAAAAATATTTTTTTTGCTGAAATCTATTATAATATTTTGGTCTATGATTTCTTTATAAATATTATTAAAAAAAATAAAGAAATCGTCTTTAATACTATTATTAAAATTTACTATTGCTATGTTATTATCTAAATAAAAACTCACTTATGATTTTATTTTAGATGCAAGTAAATAAATAATAGCCATTCTTATAGCAACTCCATTTTCAACTTGATCAAGAATTATAGCATTTTTAGAATCTGCAATCTCACTTGTTATTTCTACTCCTCTATTTATAGGACCTGGATGCATTATTATAATATCCTTATTCAGGCTATCAAGAATCGGCTTTGTCAAGCCATACTGTTGAGAATATTCACGAACTGATGGGAAATAACTAATTTCCATTCGTTCGTTTTGAACACGTAACATATTTGCAACATCACACCAATTAAGTGCTTTTATTAAATCGTTCTCAACTAAAACACCAAGATCAGAAATATATTTTGGAATTAATGATTGAGGACCACAGACCATAACTTTAGCACCCAAAAGCTTTAAGGCATAAATATTTGACAAGGCAACTCTACTGTGCAAAATATCTCCAATAATTACAACTTTCTTTCCATTGACTGAGCCAAGTTTTTCTCTTATGGAATAAGAATCTAGAAGAGCTTGTGTTGGATGTTCGTGTGAACCATCACCAGCATTGATAATCGTGGCATTTACATGTTGATGTAGAAAATGAGCAGCTCCAGCATTTGGATGTCGCATTACGATCATGTCTACTTTCATTGACAAAATATTATTAACGGTATCAATTAAAGTTTCACCTTTTTTGACAGAAGATTGTGATGCAGAAAAATTTATTACATCTGCAGATAATCGTTTTTCAGCAATTTCGAATGAAAGTTTTGTTCTTGTAGAATTTTCAAAAAATAAATTAGCAATTGTAATATCTCGTAAAGAGGGGACTTTTTTTATTGGTCTATTAATTACACCTTTAAAATGATCTGCAGTTTCAAAAATAATATTTAAATCATTTTTGTTTAAATATTTTATTCCTAACAAATGATTCACACTCAATGTGCTCATAATTCTTGTTTTATTAGATAAACTTCATCTTTCCCAACACTTTCTTTCCAGTTTACAATTACTTTTTCATGCTCAATGGCATCGACTTGGCGACCTCTGTAGTCAGGCTGAATTGGTAAATGACGACTAAAACGTCTATCAATAAGTATTAACAACTCAATACTAATTGGACGACCATAGGATTGAATTGCGGTTAAAGCAGCACGAATACTGCGACCAGTGAACAAAACATCATCTATGAAAACAACTTTTTTACCTTCAACGATAAATTCCATTTGATTAGAGCTAGGTTTTAAAACCTTATCCGATCTTCTGAAATCATCCCTGTAAAAAGTAATATCTAAAAAACCTATTTGAACGTTTTTAATTTTATAATCGGTAATTAATAAATCTTTGAGTCTATTTGCAAGATATTTACCTCTTGGTTGAAGGCCAACTAAAATTGTGTTAGAAAAATCAGTGTGTATTTCAATAAGCTGACAAGCCAATCTATGCAGGATGATGTTTACTTCTTTATTGTTAAGTAAAACTTTTTTACTCATGGTTTTTTCAGCATATACGAGCGCAAAGTTAATAGAAAAAATTTAATAAACTATAAATTGCTTTTCTAAAGAAGATAATCAGTACTTATAAAATTAGATTGCTTCTGATCTAATATGTTTTTAATTATTGCACTATTAACTGTATTATCCTTAGCTGCAACAAATGTTCTTATGGAAAATGAACGTAAAGCATCTCGAACACTTAATGTACTGAATGCTGAGTCTTTTCTTCCTGTAAAAGGAAAAACGTCAGGGCCTCTCTGGCATGAACTGTTTAAATTAACTCTGCAAACTAAATTTACTAAACTATCAATTAATGGCGCTAATTCTTTAGTATTATTTCCAAAAACACTTACCTGTTGTCCATAATTAGATTCAGCCATGTCATCTAAAGGTTCTTGTATATCATTAAAAGTCATAATAGGAATTATGGGGCCAAATTGTTCCTCATGATAAACATTCATAGTTTTATTAACAGGAAATATTACAGACGGATAAATATAATTATTTGTCATTTTTCCACCCTTAGAATTTATAATTGATGCTCCTTTTGAGATAGCATCATCAATTAATGATTTAATATAATTTGGTTTATCCGGCTCTGGTAAAGGTGTGAGCATTACACCATCATCCCAAGGATTACCAAATTTCAATGAATCAACTTCATTACAAAACTTCTCCTTAAATTCATTAATAATACTTTCATGTATATAAAGAATTTTTAATGCAGTACACCTTTGACCATTAAACGACAATGTGCCTGCAATACATTCTTTAACGGCTAAATCTAAGTTTGCATCAGACAAAACAATGGCAGGATTTTTAGCTTCTAATCCTAATACTATTCGTAATCGATTTTTCTTTGGGTGTGTATTTTGTAAAGCATTTGCAGAATTACTATGACCAATTAGAGCTAAAACGTCAATTTTTCCTGTAGCCATTAATGGTGAAGCAAGTGTTCTACCTCTTCCAAATAAAATATTAACTACTCCTGCAGGAAAACTATTTTGGAAAGCTTCCATAAGTGGTGTTAGCAGTAAAACACCTAATTTAGCGGGCTTGAATATAGCAGTATTACCCATTATAATAGCTGGTATTAAAAGAGCGAACGTTTCATTTAATGGGTAGTTATAAGGACCTAAACATAAAACAACACCTAATGGGCCGCGCCTAATGTGAGCGTACACTCCAGAATTTTTGTGAAACTTAGCAGCATTTCTGTCTAATTGTTTATAATCATCAATTGTATCATAAATATAATCAACCGTTCTGTCAAATTCTTTTTGCGAATCAATGTAATTCTTACCTATCTCCCACATTAAATATTTAACAACTTCATCACGCTTTGTTTTCATCTGTGATACAAATTTTTCCATACACGTGATTCGATCTGCGACTTTCATTGTTGGCCAAAGGCCTTGTCCATTATTGTAAGCTGATGAAGCTGCATCTAAAGCTTCCATAGCCTGCTTTTCCTCTAGTAATGGTATTGAACCCAAAAGAGTTGGTTTGTATTCTACTGTGGAAGAAATAGTTGAATATACATCAGAAGTATTGCCATTCCAAGATTTTAATTCTCCATTAACAAGATAAGTTTTTTGGTGAATTAAACGATCAATCTTAAACTTCTCAGGAATTGATAAATTGTTCATTATGTAAATTGTTTGTGAAAATCTAAATTATAAAAAGTTAATTTTATTAATTAAAAAAAAAAGTTAATTATTACATACATTAAATTAAAAAAAAACCCTTCATAATTTTGAAGGGTTTTTTAAAATTAAGTTGTGGTTTATTTAGAATCCATTTTATCTTTCAAAGCTTGAAGGGCCTCATTAGCATCTCCAATTGTAGTTTTTGCTTCAGAGGCTGTTTTAGCAGCTTTCTTAGCCGCTGCTTTAACATTCTTGACTTCTTCAGCTTTATGAATTGCTGTGTGAGATGCAACAACTCTTTTGAACTCTTTACTAAATTCAATTATTACAAATTCTGCCTCTTCACCCTTCTTTAATTTTGAGCCGTCCTCTTTTTCAAGGTGTCTAGATGGAATAAAGGCCACTATATCACTATTGAACTCAACTGTAGCGCCTTTGTCAACAATATCTGTAACTGAGGCTTTATGTTTAGTATTAAGTGCAAAATCAACTTCGTATTTATCCCATGGATTTTCCATTGTTTGCTTATGACCTAAACTTAATTTTCTACCTTCAACATCAAGTTCTAATACAACAACATCAAGTTTATCTCCAACAGCACAAAACTCGCTTGGATGCTTTATCTTTTTTGTCCATGAAAGATCTGAGATATAAATCAAACCATCAATACCTTCTTCCATTTCAACAAATACTCCGAAATTTGTAAAATTCCTTACAACTCCAATATGCTTTTGTCCAACAGGAAATTTTGAGGTTATGTCAGTCCATGGGTCAGGACTTAACTGCTTGATTCCTAATGACATCTTTCTATCTTCTTTGTCAAGAGTTAAAATTTGAGCCTTAACAACATCACCCACACTGACAAAATCTTGAGCAGATCTTAGATGAGTTGACCATGACATTTCAGAAACATGAATTAATCCCTCTACTCCTTCAGCAACTTCAACAAATGCTCCATAATCAGCAATCACAACAACTTTACCTTCAACTTCGTCACCAACTTTTACATCTTCACCTAGAGCGTCCCATGGGTGCTTACTTAATTGCTTAAGACCAAGTTGAATTCTAGATTTATCCTCATCGAAATCTAAAATAACAACATTCAATTTTTCATCAAGTTCAACAATTTCACTTGGATGATTTATTCTAGACCATGAAAGATCAGTAATATGGACTAGACCATCAACACCACCTAAATCCATGAAAACTCCATATGAGGTAATATTTTTAACAACTCCTTCGAGAACTTGCCCCTTTTCAAGTTGACCAATAATCTCCTTCTTTTGAATTTCAATATCAGCTTCAATAAGTGCTTTATGTGAAACAACAACATTTTTAAACTCATGATTGATCTTAACAACCTTAAATTCCATTGTTTTATTTACATACTGATCATAATCTCTAATTGGTTTAACATCAATTTGAGAACCAGGTAAAAATGCTTCAATTCCAAAAACATCAACAATCATACCCCCTTTAGTTCTACACTTAATAAAACCATTAACTATTTCACCTGTTTCATTTGCAGAAATAACTCTATCCCAAGCCTTTATAACTCTTGCTTTTCTGTGAGATAAAATCAGTTGACCAGTTGCATCTTCACGCACATCAATCAAAACTTCAACTTTATCTCCAATTTTTAGATTTGGATTATACCTGAACTCATTTAAAGAAATGACTCCTTCAGATTTAGCATTGATATCAATGATAGCATCACGGTCTGTCATATGTATAACAGTTCCTTCTACAACTTGATCATCAAGAGTTTCAACGAAATTTTCAGCAACTAATTTTTCAAATTCATCCAACTTTTCGTCTGCAACTGGGTCAATACCCTCTTCATAATTATGCCAGTTAAAATCTTTTAAAAATTGATCTGGATTAGTTTGTTCTTGATTTTGTGTGTTTTCAACGACTTGAGAATCATCTGATAGATTCTCCTTATTTGTAGTAGTTTTTTCAGCCATAGCCGATAGTTTTTGTATTTCATATTTACATTGTCGGATTTAAAACTTCAATATGAAAGGATTAATTAATTTTTTCTTCTCTCCGACGATATAGTTAAGAAGAGTGCAATATTACAATTATTAGTTTGTTTCCGCAAATTTTTTCTTATGCGACTTTTTAAATCAAAAAATTGACAAAAAATATAAAATTAGCTAATAAGATTTTTAGCTAAAGAAAGAACTAATTTGAATTGATCACTTTTTGATAAGTTAGAATTGTCTAAAACAAAAGCATCATCTGGCCTTATTAAAGGAGAATCCTTTCTAGATGAATCATCAGAATCTCTTTCTATTAAGTTTTTATAAACGTCATCGAATTTTACGGAGTCATCAATCTCACGTAACTCATTAAGGCGTCTATTAGCTCTAATTTTTGGTGAAGCGGTCATAAAAATTTTCAACTCAGCTTCAGGAAAAACTACAGTACCGATATCACGACCATCCATAACTATACCTTTATTAGATCCTATACGGCGTTGTTCCTTAACCAAAAATTTTCTAACATCAGGAATTGCTGCAACTTTACTAACAAGGTTTGAAACTGACATCGATCTAATTTTAGAACTCACTCTTTTATTGTTTAAAAAAAGAACATTCTGATTATCATTTTCATTTCGAAATTCAATTTTTAAATCTTTCAACTTATCAATCAGTTTAAATTTATCAAATTTATCATCTGAAATGATTTGCATTTCAATAGCAAATAAAGTGACGGCTCTGTACATTGCACCTGAATCAACATATATGTAAGTTAATTTTTTAGCAATCTCTCTAGCAAGAGTACTCTTTCCTGTTGAAGAATAACCATCAATTGCAATTATAATTTTTTTCATTAATACAAACTAATTTGGACACCCAAAAAACTGGTGTTTGAGGCTAAAGTGTATCTAGCATGTGTGTAACTTATACGTAATTTATTAAACTTTATTCCAACTCCAAAAGAAAGACCAGAAAAATTTCTTTGATCTATTATTCTGAGTTCTTCGGCTCTTCTAAAACTGTAACCTAATCTTAAATTAAACCCACGTTCTGGAAAAAGTTCTAAACCGAGTATCATATGCCTTGATATGTTTGAGAAAAAATTAATATCTTCTTCAGATTGGTTACCACTTAAATCTGAAATTGCTCTTGCAGGATTCGAAAAGGTAATAGGCCATTGCTGTAGATTTTCAAAAGTTAAATGCCAGCGAATAGGAACAAATTGTAATTTCTGACTGAATCCTAAATCAATTTCAAATGGCAAGGGTTCATTAAGGCCAGCATAAGTTGTAAATTGAGTTCCTAAATTTCTAAAAACAATTGCAGCATTAAAATCTAAATAATTATCAATGTAAACTAAACCTAAGTCAATAGCTCCACCAAAAGATGTGTACTGCTCTAGTTTTGAAGATATTAATTTTAAATTGGCACCTGCATAAAAGTTTGAAAATCCCAATTGAAAAGCATAGCCAAATGAAATTGATGATTCGTTCCCGGAGAAAGAACCAGTACTATTACCATTTTCATCATAACCATCAAAATTACCATAATCAACAAAAGTGACTCCAACATGAAAAGTCTGGGTTCTTCTATCAACAGTGTAAGCATATGCAGCTGTACCATAACTAATATCACCAAGAAAATTAACATAATTCAAGGCTAATTGATTATCCATGTCAATATTTATTGTTGCTGGATTATATAATGCTTGAGAAACATCATAATCAACATTTGTTATAACCTTACCTCCAAGTGCAGCTTGTCTAGGTGATGATATTAGATTAAGAAATTGGTAAGTAGAGTTACCTCCAATTTGAGCAGGTAATAAGTTTAATATAAATAAAATACAAGATATTAAGTTAGAAATCTTCATTTAAAATCAAAAATATAACTATATAAATTACAAAACGGAATATTGTTAATTTTATTTCAGATATGTAATTATGTAAATTATAATGTTTTAGCGTTTCGAGCTTTAACATTTGTAATAGCTATAGCAATAACTTCTGACATTTCAGTGACATAATGAAACCTCAATCCTTTAAGATAATTGTCTTTAATTTCATCAATATCTCTTTTATTTGACTTTGATAAAATGATATCTTTAATTTTAGCCCTCTTTGCGGCTAATATTTTCTCCTTAATCCCTCCTACTGGTAATACCTTTCCTCTGAGTGTAATTTCACCAGTCATTGCAAGACTCTTTTTAACCTTCTTCTGAGTTAATAATGAAACTAATGATGTTAACATCGTTATACCTGCACTAGGCCCGTCTTTTGGAGTAGCCCCTTCAGGAACGTGAATATGAATATTATAATCTTTAAATATGTGAGGTTTGATTCCAAAATGATCAGCATTCGCCTTAATATATTCCATGGCAATTGTTGCAGATTCTTTCATTACCTTACCTAGATTTCCGGTGATATTCATTGTACCCTTACCTTTTGATAATATTGATTCAATGAATAAAATATCACCACCAACGCGAGTCCAAGCCAATCCAGTAACAACGCCAGCCACATTGTTGTTTTCATACTTATCTCTCTCTAATCTAGGAGCACCTAAAACATCATAAACGTCTGATTCAGATAGTTTCTTATTGTAATCTGTTTCCATAGCAATATTTTTTGCCACGTGTCTCACGATTTTAGCAATTTGTTTATCTAAACCTCTAACACCTGATTCGCGAGTGTATCCTTCAATAATTTTTTCAAATTGAGGCTTCGCTATTTTTAAATCTAATTTTGAAAGGCCATGTTCTTCTAATTGTTTTGGCAATAGAAATTTATTACCAATTTGAACCTTCTCCTCTATTGTGTATCCATTGACATCGATAATTTCCATTCGATCCAACAGCGCTGGCTGAATTGAATTTAAACTATTTGATGTTGCTACAAACATAACCTTGGACAAATCATAGCCCATTTCGAGAAAATTATCATAAAACTCTGAGTTTTGTTCGGGATCTAAAACTTCTAACATTGCTGAAGAAGGGTCTCCCTGGTTTGAGTTGGATAATTTATCGATTTCATCCAAAACGAAGACAGGATTTGAAGTACCTGCTTTTTTCAAACTTTGTAAAATTCTTCCTGGCATAGCACCAATATAAGTTTTTCTGTGTCCTCTAATTTCAGCTTCATCTCTTAATCCACCAAGTGAAATTCGCACATATTCTCTTCCCAGTGCTTCAGCTATTGATTTTCCAAGAGAAGTCTTTCCTACTCCAGGGGGACCATGCAAACAAAGAATTGGAGATTTCATATCATTACGTAATTTTAAAACCGCTAAATATTCAATAATACGTTTTTTAACCTCTTCAAGACCAAAATGATCACGATCTAAAATCTTTTGTGCTCTTTTAAGATCTAACTTATCTTCACTATAGTAATTCCATGGAAGATCGAGATATAAATCAAGGTAATTTCGTTGTATTGAATATTCAGCAACTTGAGGATTCATTCTCTGCAATTTCCCTATTTCTTTTTCAAAATGCTTTTTGATCTTAACATCCCATAATTTCAAAGAGGCTCTTTCCTTCATTTCCTCAATTTCTTCTTCATAACTAACACCTCCCAATTCTTCTTGAATAGTTTTTATTTGCTGCTGAAGAAAGTATTCTCGCTGCTGTTGATTCATATCATGCTGAACCTTTGATTGAATGTCATTTTTTAACTCCAATCGTTGAAATTCTACATTCATATGTTTAAGAGTCTGTATTGCGCGCTCGTGTAAATCGTTGATTGTCAACAAATTTTGTTTTTCCGCAACAGAAACAGCCATATTAGAAGAAACAAAATTGATTAAAAATGAATCACTTTCAATATTCTTAATTGCAAATGATGCTTCAGATGGAATTGTAGGACTTTGTTTTATAATATTGAGAGATAATTCCTTAATTGAGTCAATAGCAGCATTAAATTCCTGATTATTTTTTTCAGGAATAATTTCTTCAACACTTTTAATCTTTGCTTTTAAATAAGGAGATTCTGAAACGGGCTGTGATATTTCAAAACGCTTTTTACCTTGAATTATAACGGTTGTATTTCCATCAGGCATCTTTAAAACCTTTAATATACGAGCAACTGTACCTACACTGTGTATGTCATCAAATTTAGGATTTTCAACTCCTTCATCTTTCTGGGCCACAACTCCAATAACTTTAGATCCCTTATTTGCATCATTAATCAATTTAATTGATTTATCACGACCTGCTGTAATTGGAATCACAACACCTGGAAAAAGTACAGTGTTTCGCAATGGTAAAATTGCTAATGAATCTGGTAATAATTCATTTTTTATAACTTCTTCATCTTCTGTCGTCATTAAAGGAATGAGCTCAGAATTTTCATCAAAGTCTTGTAATGACAAACTGTCTAGCATTTTAAATTTTTTTCTACTCATAACAAAAACAAGTCATTATGTCATGTATGACACAAATATTTCACAATTAATAATTTAATAAGAAGATATACTCTCCTTGAACAAATAGAATAGGATATCCATTATATGTATTTCAATTCTCATGCCAATAGTTATAAATGAATAATCATTTTAACTTTTAACACTAAATAGGGATATAAATGCTAGTAAAAAGAAAATAGACAATGCAAGTACGGAATTTTGCATAGATCCTGTTATTGATAATAGAAATCCAAAAATAAACATCCCAAAAACAATAGCAAGCTTTTCAGTTACATCATAAAAACTAAAATAAATCGCATGATCATGAGTTTCTGGAAGTAATTTTGAATAAGTAGAACGAGTTAATGTTTGAGTAGCACCTAAAACAAGACCAAGTATAATAGCCAAAACATAAAAATATACGTCAATATCAGGAAGATTTTTATCGAGGATAAAAGCAATAAAACAAACTGTTCCCCAAATCAACAAGGTGATTTTCAAAGTGTTTATATTTCCAATTTTAGTTGATAATCTTGAAAAAAAGAATGCACCAAAAATAGCTACCAATTGTATAATTAAAATGGTTAAGATTAAATTAAAAGTAGGCAATCCTAATTCTTCACTTCCAAAAATTCCTGCCATTAAAATTATAGTTTGAACACCAATGCTTAAAAAGAAAAAAGAAATCAAAAAATATTTCAATCTAGTTAATTTAGATAAGTACTTTAAAACAAGTTTTAGTTCAACAAAACCCTTCCATATGTAATTATTATCAGGTTTTTTCTTAAAAATATTATTAGGTAATCTCCTATAAGTAACTTGTGCAAATCCAATCCACCATAACCCTACAAGTACAAAAGTTAATCGAGGAGCTAATGTAGGATCATCTATACCAAATAAATCAGGTCTTTGTATTAAAAGTAAGCTAAAAACTAACAATATTACTGAGCCAGAATAACCATAAATAAAACCTTTAGCACTTACTCTGTCTTGTTGATCTGGATATGATATTTCAGGAAGATAGGCATTGTAAAAAACAAGACTACCCCAAAATCCAATACTAGCTAAAATTGTAAAAAGCAAGGCAACCCAAAGAGTTGATTCACCTCTAAAAAAGAAAAGCGACATGACAGAAAATGATCCTAAGAAGCAGAAAAACTTTAAAAATCTAAGCTTATTTCCTGTATAATCTGCAATTCCTGATAATAAAGGAGAAATTAATGCAACAAGTAAAAATGATAAAGAAAGTGTATAATCGTAAAGGGTTGTAGGATTCCAATTCGAACCTAAAAAAAATACATTTCCATCAATGTTGGAAAATGACTTGGTAATACTAGAATAGTACAATGGAAAAATAGCTGTACTTATAACCAGTGGATAAACAGAATTAGCCCAATCATAGAATGCCCAAGCCCTTATTAACTTTGAGCTACCCTTTTCAAAATCCATAAATTTATAATTTTTGGTTAGTTGGTTAAATTTAAGTATTTAATATTAAATTTTCCTGTATGATGTTACTCCAAATTTTTTTGCTTCAGATTTGGCATTAGGAGAAAGATTTTTAAGATTTTTTATACGATTTTCATTTGATGGATGGGTACTAAGAAATTCTGGAATTGACTTATTGTCTTTGTTGTTATTTTTCATTCTTTCCCAAAGGTTTGATGCTTCATCAGGATTATATCCTGCAATTGCCATTATATATAAACCAATTTTATCAGCTTCGTTTTCATGAGATCGATTGAATGGCAACATAGCACCATAATTTGATGTTACTCCGTATGCAACATTAAAAACTTCTCGATCTTCTTCATCAGTAATTGCTGAATTTCCTAGAAGTAAGCCCGCTTGTTGTAATAAACCAGCACTCATACGCTGCTGCCCATGATTTGCTAATGCATGAGCAATTTCATGACCCATAATAGTTGCAATACCAGTCTCATTTTTTGCAATTGGCAATATACCAGTATAAAAAACAATTTTGCCCCCAGGCATACACCAAGCATTTACGGTTTTATCATCAATCAAAGTGAATTCCCATTCATAATTTTTTAAGTATCCATGATAACCATTTGCGTCTAGCCACCTTTCGGCAGCTACTGAAATTCTTTGACCTACACGTTTTATTTGTTTTGACTCATATGTATCATCAATAACTTTACTCTCACTGATAAATTTGTCGTATTCTGAAAATGATAAAGGGATAATTTTAGAGTTTGGAACCAATGCAAAAGTTTTTTTACCCGTAAATGGATTAGTAGCACAAGAGTAGAAAATAGATATTATAATAATTAAAAAAAACTTGATTTGCATTGAATAAAATATTTTAAATATTGCACATCATTAAAAAAACAAACTCACAAAATTTTGTGAAAATAAAATATACCATTTTAAAAATAATTAATTTTACTCAAATATTAATTTATGTCTCCCAAAATAATAATCTTTTATTGCTTAATAAGTAATTTTTTAAGTTGTCAATCTGAAATTAAATCTAAAAATACTTTTAATATTCAAAAAACAGATGAGCAATGGAAGAAAGAATTGACAGATCTACAATATTCAGTTTTAATAGAAGAAGGAACTGAGCCAGCATTTTCAAGTCATTATAATAATAATTATAGTAAGGGAGTATATACTTGTGCAGCTTGTGACCATCCTCTTTTTATGAGTGATTTTAAATTTAATTCTGGATCTGGATGGCCAAGTTTTGATCGAGAAATTGAAGGAAATGTTGAGTTTTCAACTGATTATAGCATAGGATATCTTAGAACAGAGGAGCATTGTGGAAATTGTGGAGGGCATTTAGGACATGTGTTTAATGATGGTCCAAAATCTACAACTGGAAAAAGACATTGCATTAATGGTGCAGCATTAAAATTTATACCAAAAAAATGACTATCAAGAAAAAAACAGAATCTGAATGGAAAAAAATTCTATCCCCTGAACAATATAAAATATTGAGAGAAAAAGGGACAGAATTGCCATTTTCGGGAAAATATAATTCTCACTTTGAAGATGGAGTTTATCTGTGTGCTGGATGCAATACTACTTTGTTTGAAAGTAAATCAAAATTTAACAGTGGATGTGGTTGGCCTAGTTTTGATGCCTCTATTAATGGTAAAGTTAAATATTCTTTAGACAAAAGTATAGGAATGATTAGAACAGAAATTTTGTGTAATTCATGTAATGGACACCTTGGACATGTTTTCAATGATGGTCCTACTGAAACTGGTACCCGATATTGTGTAAATTCTATTAGTTTAGATTTTAAAAAATCTTAATAAATCATTGCTTTATCTTTTACTCAATTAGTTCTTCGTTAATAAAATGAGGTTTTGTAAATTTGCACCAATCTAACAACAACTAAAATTCATTTTATGAGTAAATATGATGTAATCGTTTTGGGAAGCGGACCTGGTGGATATGTAACAGCCATAAGAGCATCGCAGCTTGGTTTTAAGACCGCAGTAATTGAAAAAGAGAGTTTAGGTGGTGTGTGTCTTAATTGGGGCTGTATTCCAACAAAAGCTTTACTTAAATCTGCACAAGTGTTTAATTATTTAAAACATGCTGAAGATTATGGATTAAAAGTTAAATCTTATGATAAAGATTTTAATGCAGTAGTAAATAGAAGCAGAAATGTAGCAGATGGAATGAGTAAAGGCGTTAATTTTTTAATGAAAAAGAATAAGATTGATATTATTTCAGGATATGGTAAAATAAAACCTGGAAAAAAGGTTGATGTAGATGGAAATGAATACAGTGCTGATCATATAATAATAGCCACTGGTGCAAGATCAAGGGAATTACCTAGTTTGAAACAAGATAATGATAAAGTTATTGGATACAGAAAAGCTATGACTTTAGAAAAACAACCAGAAAAATTGATAATAGTAGGCTCAGGGGCTATAGGAGTTGAATTTGCTTATTTTTATAATTCAATGGGAACTGATGTTACTATTGTTGAATATATGCCAAGAATAGTTCCTGTTGAAGATGAAGATGTATCAAAACAATTAGAAAGATCTTTCAAAAAAAATGGGATGAAAATTATGACATCTGCTGAAGTTACATCGGTAGATACAACTGGTGAAGGTGTAAAGGCAACTGTCAAAACCAATAATGGTGAAAAAGTGTTAGAAGCTGATATGGTTCTTTCAGCAGTAGGAATTAAATCAAA
>JAYNFX010000003.1:0-6263 GCA_038106885.1 Flavobacteriaceae bacterium
AACATTATG
Source organism: Flavobacteriaceae bacterium (assembly GCA_038106885.1). Lineage (GTDB taxonomy): Bacteria > Bacteroidota > Bacteroidia > Flavobacteriales > Flavobacteriaceae > UBA3537. The sequence continues at coordinate 10 of JAYNFX010000003.1, forward strand.
ATTGTGCTCAAAGAGTAAAAGAATTGCTACAACGCTACAAAGAATTGCAAGATATAATTGCAATTCTTGGGATGGAAGAACTTTCAGAAGAAGATAAACTTGCTGTTGGTAGAGCAAGACGAGTTCAAAGATTTTTGTCTCAACCTTTTCATGTTGCAGAACAATTCACAGGAATTCCTGGAGTTTTAGTAGATATTAAAGAAACTATTAAAGGCTTTAACATGATAATGGATGGAGAGCTAGATCACCTCCCAGAAGCTGCATTCAACCTTAAAGGTACTATTGAAGAAGCTATTGAAGCTGGAGAAAAAATGTTAGCTGAAGCTTAAAATTATTATATATGTACCTAGAAATTGTATCTCCTGAAAAAACACTTTTTAATGGTGATGTAAATAGTGTTTCAGTCCCTGGTGTAAATGGTGAATTTGAAATGCTTAATAATCATGCTGCAGTTGTTTCAACTTTAAAAAAAGGTTTTGTCAAAATCAAAGGTCAGGTCAAAATTGAGAATGTCTCAGAATTTGAAAAAAAGGGAGACTGTTATTGGTTACCTATAAATTCTGGCACAATTGAAATGAGCTCAAATAAAATTATAGTTCTAGTAGATTAAAATACTATAATCCCTTAAACTTTGCCTTTCTTTTTCCAAGAAACGCTGAGACACCTTCTTTAAAATCTTCAGTACCGAAACATTTTCCAAATTCTGAGATTTCAACTTCGAAACCGTTGATGTTGTCTTTATAATTTGAGTTTACAGCCTTGATAGCTGATGCTATAGCAAGTGGCCCATTTTGCTTAATTTTATTAGCTAATGAAATACAATACGGAATCAATTCTTCATAAGGTTTTACACTATTTACTAATCCCCAGGCTTCGCTTTTAAATGCATCAATCATTTGCGCTGAAGTAATTAGCTCTAGTGCTCTTCCTTTTCCAACTAATTGCGCTAATCTTTGAGTCCCCCCATATCCAGGAATTAGACCTAAACTAACCTCAGGAAGACCTAATTGAGCATTGGAACTGGATATTCTTATGTGACATGACATTGCAAGCTCTAATCCTCCGCCAAGTGCAAAGCCATTTACTGCAGCAATAATTGGTGTTGATAAATTTTCAGCATAATCAAAAAGTTGCTCTTGGCCTTGTCTTGACAGTTTAGCAGCTTGTTCCATATCAAAATCAGAAAATTCACTTATATCTGCTCCAGCGACAAAAGCTTTATCACCTTGACCAGTTAAAATGATTACACGTATTGACTCATTTTCATCAAAAGACTTCAAAGTTTCATGCAATTCTGAAATTGTAGCCTCATTTAAAGCATTTAGTTTCTTTGGCCTATTTATAGTTATAATTCCAATACCATTTTCACACTTTATTATTAAATTATTTAGACGCATATTTTACTTATTTGTTTTTGGAAATGATATTTTAAAAATAGTCCCTTTATTTATATTCGTTTGAAAGGAAATACTGCCTTGGTAAACTTCAATTATATTTTTTACCATAGGTAATCCAAGGCCCATTCCACTTGTTTTAGTTGTAAACTTAGGTTCAAATATTTTCTGACTAATAACTTCGTCTATTCCTGCTCCATTATCTTCAACTTCAATATAAACTATGTCATTATTTTGATATAACTTAACTTTAATTTTTGGGTCTCTACTGTCAGGAATAGATTGTACGGAGTTTTTTAAAAGATTGGTTATTATCCTGTTCAAATGATCTCTATCAAATTGCATCTTAATTTTTTTATCTGGTTTCAAAAAAGTAACATACGAATTTGGGAAAATATCAATTGCATAATCAATTACTTCTTCAAGGTCTAATAATTCTAAATTTTGTGCTGGCATTTTTGCAAAGCTGGAAAAAGCTTCAGCAATTTTACTCATAGTATCTATTTGTTGAATCAAAGTTTTACTATACTCATTTACTTTTGTTTGAATTTGCTTGTCATTTGGGTCAAATTTACTTTGAAAACTTTGTACACTTAATCGCATTGGTGTCAAAGGATTTTTTATCTCATGTGCGACTTGTTTAGCCATCTCACGCCATGCTTGTTCTCTTTCGTTTAAAGCTAATTTTTTTGCGCTTTCTTCTAATGCGTCAACCATTTTATTATAAGACTCGACTAAAGATTTTATTTCTGAAGATGCACCTTTTAAAGAAATCTTTTTGATGCCTTTCTCAAAGCGAGTTTTGTACATCTTGTCACTAATTGTTTTTAAAGATTTTGTTATAAACTTAGACATAATATATGCAAACCCAATAGCAATTAAAATCATTATAAAATAAGCATATCCTATTCGAAGTAAAAACTCATCTAATTCTTTAGAATTTAAAGTGTCATCATCAAAATAAGGTACATTTAAAATTAAAAGAGGGGTTGAGCTTGGGCTCTTTAAAATTCTGTATGATGAACGGTAATTGCCATCTAGCAACTTATTTTTTGAAACAAACCTTTTTGAAGATCTAAGATTTAGTGAATCTAGGATTGCTGTTGGTAACCTAAATGGAATTGGGTCGTTCCCAAGACGCGTCTTTGATGATTTTAATAATTGCCCCTCTAAGTCGTAAAGATTAAACGCTAAGTTGTGAATACTTGAAATTTCATAAATTTTATTATTAAAAATTTCTTCAATATTGTCTGATTTTATTTCAAGCTTAGAATCTTTTAGTACATAGTTAATACTTGAAATCAACTGCGCTTCTTTTCTTTCCAAACGCATCCTGTGATACTCTTGCGATTGTTCTTTATATTGATATACTGTTAATGTCGCAATTAAAATTGATGCTAGTATAACTAACAAAATCATGTAAAAGAAAATTCTAGAACTTAATGATAAACTGCGCTTAACCATAAGGTTACTTTTTTATAAATATAGGAAAAATGAAGTATTCTTAAATTTATGACTCCCTAACATTTTTGTAAAGTCGAATAGCAAAAAATAAAATTATTGAAAGACCTATTAATGAAAACAAGCCATAAATCATATTTAAAGTATTTTTTAGAATAACTAAAAAAATAATAGCAAACAACAGTAATGTTGCTCCTTCATTCCAAAAACGCATAAAATTAGAAGTGTATTTAATTTCATTTTTTTGGAAACTTTTAAAAATAAAATGGGTTTTCAAGTGGTATACAATTAAAATAAATACAAAAAAAAGTTTTGTGTGCATCCATGGTTGTTCAAGCCAGTAGGGGGCTAAATGTAAAAGTAAAAGCGCAAAAAATAATGCTAAAACAGCTGATGGCCAAGTAATAATATACCACAGTCTTTTACTCATTAATTTTAATTGCTTTGATAAAATTTCCCTTTCTAAATCAGACTTCCCTTGGGCCTCTATATGATAAATAAATAATCTAGGGATATAAAAAAGACCTGCAAACCAAGTAATAACAAATATTAGATGCAAAGCTTTTATGTAATTATAATATTCTATCAAAACTATTGTAATTTATAATAAATTTCTCTTCTCAAAAAATATGCTGTTAAAAGTGTTGACAATAAATCTGAAATAGGAAATGCTATCCAAACACCCAACTCACCGTAGTATAAAGGTAATATAAAAATCAGTGGTATAAAGAAAAATGCCTGACGTGATAATGTCAAAAGTAGTGCAGGAACGGCCTTGCCAACTGCTTGAAAATAAGCTGCTCCAATTAACTGTATAGCGATTATTGGAGTTGCTGCAAAAACCCACTTTAATGCCGCAGGTGTTTTCTGAATTACTAATATATCTGTAGTAAAAACTTTAGTTATTAATTCGGGAAAGCTAAATAAAAAAATAAAAATTAAACTTGACAAAAGAATTGAATATTGAACTGCTATTCTTATGGATTGTTTCACACGATCATAATTATTTGCTCCATAGTTAAACCCTGCGATAGGAATAAATCCTTGAGTAATTCCAAAAATTGGAAATAAAGCAAACATTAACATTCTTGATACAATAGCGTAAGCAGTAACAGATGTCTCGCCCCCAAAATCAAATAAAATATTATTCATAAGTAAATATGTCACGCTAACAATAGCTTGACGAGAAAGCGTAATTGAGCCAAGACTTGCTATTTCTGAGACAATAGAAATTTTAAGAAAAAAATGTTTTGCTTGAATCTTCATTTTTGAATTTTTAGAAAGAAAAAACCAAGCAATAAAAATGAAGCAGAATCCATAAGATCCTGTTGTAGCCCATGCAGCACCTAGCATGCCAAGATTAAAATATTTAATTAAAATTATATCAAATATTAAATTTGTAATAGATGGAATAACCATCGCATACATTGCATACTTAGGTTTCCCCTCAGATCGAATAACTGTATTGCCCATCATTGATAAGGCTAGTAGCGGGACTCCGTACAATACAATTCTGTAATATATTTTCGCTGAATCATATATTGATCCTTTTCCCCCAAAAAGTGGAATTATTTCGTCAATGTAATAGAGCCCAAAAATGATAAAAGTAATAGTTAGCGATAACGTAAGGGTGATTTGATTACCAAAAGTTTTAAGAGCTTTTTCAATAGTTCTTGCGCCAAGTGCTCTGGATATGATTGATGAACCTCCAACACCAATTGACATTCCAAGAGCGGCAATAAAAAAAGAAACTGGTAAAACAACATTTATCGCTGCAATTGCGTGAGATCCAATCCAATGTCCAACAAAAATTGTATCAATAAGTATATTAAGGGACATTACTAAAATTCCAATAGCTGCTGGAACAGACTGTTTAATAAGAAGTTTGCTTATAGATTTGCTGCCAAAATCAGAAATTTTAGAATCCACCATTTATGACTTTACTAATGGAATTTTAGCCCAATTATTAATCCATTTAGCTAATAATTTAACCCAATTTGGATCGTCATTTAGACAAGGAATAGTTGTGAAATTTTCTCCTCCTGCTTCATGAAAAATTTCCTCACCTTCCATAGCAATTTCCTCAAGCGTTTCTAAACAATCGCTTACAAAGGCAGGTGTTACAATCGCCATGTTCTTTGTACCATTTTTACCTAAAGTTTCAATAGTCCTATCAGTATATGGCCTTAGCCATGGATCAAAACCTAGCCTAGATTGAAATGAAGTTGAATAAGTATCAGTTTTCATTTTGAGATATTCTCCCACTAAACGTGTTACTTCTAAACATTGATGTTTATAGCAAAACTCATGAGCTTTAGATGGTGTTACACAACATGATTTATCAATTTTACAATGTGATTTTGTTATATCGCTTTTGCGAATATGTCTTTCAGGTATTCCATGATAAGAGAACAATAGATGATCATACTTTTTATCTTTTAAAAATTGTTTTATAGACTCTGAAAGAACTTTTATATATTCTGGATCATTATAAAAGGGTTGTAGACTATCTATTTTAAGATTGGGGAAAAAATCTTTCTGTAAATTTTCCGCTAATACTAAAATTGTTTCTGTAGTTGCCATTGCAAATTGCGGATACAAAGGAATGATCAATACCTCATCAACTCCTTGTTTAACTAATTTTTCAAGTCCAGACTTTATGGTCATACTACCATATCGCATTGAAAGTTCTATTGGAATCTTGACTAGTTTTTGAACTTTTTCTTTAAGACGCTCAGATAAAACAATCAATGGAGAGCCTTCGTTCCACCATATTTTTTTATATGCCTTTGCAGATGCCTTTGGCCTAGTATTCAAAATTATTCCCTTAACTAATAAAGTGCGAGCCCATTTTGGAACATCAATCACTCTTTCGTCCATCAAAAATTCACCCAAATATTTTTTAACATCTTTTGGTTCAGGACTGTCCGGCGAACCTAAGTTAACTAATAAAACTCCTTTCATAATCAAATTTTAATTTGATGATTGAATATATTTTTTTGGCGTAATACCATATTGTTTTTTAAAAGCAGCTATGAAATGACTTGCTGTACTATAACCTACTTTTAAGCCTACTTCATTAACATTGTGTGCTCGTGATTCAAGTAGTTTTCTAGCTAATTCCATTTTATAATCAAATAAAAAGCCATAAACAGTTGTCCCATAGATTTGCTTGAATCCTTCTTTTAACTTTTTTAAACTTAAATCAATTTCGTTAGATAACTCAGCTAGTGTTGGTGGTTCAGAAATACGCTGAATAATAATATCTTTAGCTGCCTTTATTTTTAAAACGTTGGATTCATCAGCTAAAAAAGGGCATTGTTCAATATTAACGTCTTCCCCTTTATTAAAATATAAACTTAAGAGCTCATAAACTTTTGCTTTTGAATAAAGCTCTCG
>JAYNFX010000003.1:6363-88747 GCA_038106885.1 Flavobacteriaceae bacterium
TATTAAAATATAAACTTAAGAGCTCATAAACTTTTGCTTTTGAATAAAGCTCTCGAAGATTTGTATTTAAATTATAATTGATAATTTGATTTAAAACAATTGCCATTGATGGTGTGATATATCCGTCTTTATAATATTTCTTTAATTTATTTTCACCTTTTAAAAATGTTATGTAATTGGCCTCATGAGAAAATAAACCATGAAATTTTTTTATGGATATGAGTATAGTAACAACCCATGTCTTAGGGCCAGATATCAATTTTATGGGTAAATCACGATCAGGATTATATAATAAAAGGCTATTACCTTCTGGGATATCTAAAGTATATGAGTCTTGATTAAAAGAAAATTGAGTTCCTCCTTTTAAACAAAAATGAAACTGAATATATGAGCTATCAATATCTTTTTCCAATAATTTAGGAGCTTCAAAATCATTCTGAAAGGTCATTAAAAAAAACCCTGGCTCAATAGAAGTTTCAATAAAAGTTCCTCTAGCGATACTTTTTGAGTAATCGAAGTCAGAAGAAAATTCGTTATTATTTAGATTCATTATAAATAAAAATTATAAATTTTAGAAAATTTAACCAGTTATATTCAAATTAAATGCAAAAATAAGAATTTATTTTACATAATTCTCCAAACGACAATTAAAGTTCTTTTATCGTTATTTTTTTTATTTTATTGGCTATATTTTTGTAATTCTATGCAAAATGGCCCAAATTCATGCAACAAATAAATAACGCCAATTACCCATCGTTTTATGTCATAGGGATCAGCTATAAAAAAGCAGATGCAAAACTTCGTGGCTTATTTAACTTGAGCCCAACTAAAAAAGCCAATCTTTTAAACCAAGCTAAGTCATTAGGAATAGAAGGATTATTGACTACATCAACCTGTAATAGAACAGAAGTTTATGGTCTTGTTAATGACCCTTCAATACTAATAAATTTATTATGTGAAAATACAGATGGAAATAAAGAGTCATTTGATAAAGTTGCATATACCTTGAAAGGTCAAGAAGCAATCTCACACATGTTTAATGTTGGCGCAGGGCTTGACAGCCAAATCCTTGGAGATTTTGAAATAATTAGCCAATTAAAATTATCAGCAAAGATTTCTAAGAAATACAACTTGCTAGATGCTTTTCTAGAGCGCCTTGTAAATTCCGTTCTGCAAGCTAGTAAGCGAATAAAAAATGAAACTAAACTTTCCTCTGGCGCTACCTCTGTGTCATTTGCTTCAGTTCAATATATCCTAAATTCAGTAAGCAAAATAAATGAAAAAAATATTTTATTGTTTGGAACAGGGAAAATAGGTAGAAATACGTGTGAAAACCTTATTAAACATACTAAAAATGAACATATTACATTAATAAATCGAACTCTTGAAAAAGCTGAAAAATTAGCTGGTAAGTTTAGAGTACTTGCTAAAAATTACAGTCAACTTCAGGAAGAGATAGCTAAAGCTGACGTCTTAATTGTAGCTACTGGAGCTCAAAACCCAACAATTGATAAGGAGCTTATTGTAAGTAAAAAAGACTTACTTATACTGGATTTATCAATTCCCAAAAACGTTAGTGAAAATGTTAAAAAATTACCTAATGTCAAATTAATACATCTTGATGAACTTTCTTCAATTACAGATAAGACATTGAAAGAAAGGAAAAATCAAATCCCAGCTGCAAGAACAATAATATCAGAAATTCAAGATGAATTTGAAACTTGGCTTGAAAATAGAAAATTTGCCCCAACAATTAAAGCTTTGAAAGAAAAACTAAGCATATTTGCTAAAACTGAAATTAATAATCAAAGAAAAAAAGATGCCTCTTTTAATCTTGATCAGGCAGATTTAATTAGCTCAAATATTGTACAGAAAATTACTAATCACTTTGCCCATCATCTTAAAGAAGACAGCATCTCTTCGGATGAAAGTCTTGAGCTCATTCATAAAATTTTTCAAATTGAAGCTTAATTATGTCTACTCATATTAGAATTGGAACTCGAGATAGCCAGTTAGCGATTTGGCAAGCAAAAGTTGTACAAAAACAATTAGAAAATTTAGGGTATTACACATCTATCGTTAAGGTGAAATCGACTGGAGATATAATACTAAATAAACCTATTTACGAAATGGGTATTACTGGCGTTTTTACAAAAACCCTAGATATAGCTCTTTTAAATGAAGAAATTGATATTGCAGTTCATTCTTTAAAAGATGTCCCAACTATACTTCCAAAGGATATCATACAAGCTGCTGTTTTAAAAAGAGGTAATGTTAGAGATACATTGGTATTCAAAAAAAACGAAGAGTTCTTAGCACAAAAAAATGGAGTAATAGCAACTGGTAGTTTAAGAAGAAAGGCTCAATGGCTAAACAGATACCCCACTCATAAAATCGAGGGGCTAAGAGGCAATATAAACACTCGCCTTAAAAAACTTAATGAAACCAACAATTGGGACGGGGCTATCTTTGCCGCAGCCGGTTTAGGTAGAATTGGCTTAACGCCAAAAAACTCTGTAAACCTTGAATGGATGGTTCCTGCACCAGGTCAAGGTGCCATTATGGTCGCATGCTTGGAGGCCAACAGTTTTAGTAAAGAAGCTTGTTTAACATTGAATGATACTGAAACGGAAATTTGTACATCTATTGAAAGAAGTTTTCTGAAAACTTTAGAAGGTGGGTGCAGTGCACCAATTGGAGCTTTAGCATTTATTAAAAATGATGAAATTCATTTCCATGGAATTATTCTGAGCCCAGACGGTTCAAAAAAAATTGAGGTAAAAAAAAGTGCGCCATTAAAAAACAAGGACGCTCTTCTTGAACAGTGCGTAAAATTTGTTACTTCTCGTGGTGGAAAAACACTTATAAATAAGCCTATTAATGACCAGAAAAAACCAAAAATATATTCGTCTAAAACTCTAAGTCAAAACCAACTGGATCTATTTCCAAAAACAGTTGTTGTAGAAAGCCTTGATTTTATAAAGACATCTCCTAACAGAGTTAAACCTAGCCTTTTAAAAGCTGAGCACAGAAATGTTGTCATAACTAGTAAAAACGGGGTTGATGCGATACTAAACAATTGCCCTCCGGAGGATTTGAACTTTAAAAATATTTATTGTGTTGGGAGAAGAACTAAAAAACTAATTGAACAAAAGATCGGTACAGTTAAGCACTGTTCAAAAAATTCTAAAACATTGGCTGAGTATCTCTCAGAGTTCATGGAAGGTGATACTTTAACTTATTTCTGCAGTGATATAAGAATAGAAGACTTACCAATAATCTTAAAAAATAATAATATAGTTGTCAATGAAGTTGAAGTATACAGCACTAAACTTGAAGCGCCCAGTTTGCCTGAAAACATTAAAGGTGTTATGTTTTATAGCCCATCAACAATTGACAGTTTTCTTAAGATGAATTCTCCAAATTGCATCGCATATTGTATTGGTGAAACAACAGCAAAAAAAGCTAAAAAATATTTCAAAAAAGTTTACACAGCCAAAATTCCAACTATCGAGAGTGTAATTGAATTAGTTCAAGATTCTATTATAAATGAAAATGAAGATGATTAAAAACGACTTATTTTTAAAAGCATTAAAGGGAGAAAGTGTAAGTAGACCTCCCGTTTGGATGATGCGTCAAGCAGGTAGATATTTACCTGAGTTTATGGCAATTAAAGAAAAATATGATTTTTTTACGCGATGCCAAACTCCTGAATTAGCCAGTGAAATTACAATGCAACCAATAAGGAGGTTTGGAATGGATGCCGCAATTTTATTTTGTGATATTTTGGTCATACCTCAGGCCATGAATATTGAAGTTCAAATGAAACCTAATTTTGGACCATATCTGCCTAATCCTATTAGGACAAGTAAAGACGTGAAAAATGTTATTATCCCTGATGTTAATAACGAGCTAGATTATGTGTATGACGCCATAAAGGCTACTAAAGAGCTATTAAATGATGAAGTTCCCCTAATTGGCTTTGCTGGGTCGCCATGGACAATTCTATGTTATTGCGTTCAAGGTCAAGGTAGTAAAAACTTTGACAAAGCAAAGGCTTTTTGCTTTTCAAATCCAACAGCAGCTCATGAGCTTTTACAAAAAATCACTGATACTACTATTTCTTACTTAATAGAAAAAGTAAATTCTGGAGTTGATGTCATACAGATCTTTGACTCCTGGGGTGGTATGCTTAGTCCTATTGACTATCAAGAATTCTCGTGGCAGTACATTGATCAAATTATCGAAGCTTTAAAAGAAAAAGTACCGGTAATTGCCTTTGGCAAAGGTTGCTGGTTTGCTTTAAATGAAATGGCAAAATCTAATGCTGCTGGAATTGGAATAGATTGGACCTGCTCTGCCAGAAATGCAAGATATTTAACAGGAGGTAACAAGACATTACAAGGGAATTTTGATCCATCAAGACTGCTTTCTCCTCCAAAAGTAATTAAGAAAATGGTGCATGAGATGATTGACTCTTTTGGTAAAGACAGATACATCGTAAATCTTGGTCACGGTATTCTACCAAATATACCTGTTAATCATGCTAAGGCTTTCATTGATGCAGTAAAATCATACAGTAGCTTAACTTAATAATATGAAGGAAAAATTTTATAGCTTCATTAAAAATTTACAAGATAAAATCACTAAGGAATTTGAACTTATTGATGGTAATGAATTCTTCGCAGAAGATGTTTGGCAACGCAAAGAAGGTGGAGGAGGGAGAACTAGAATTCTACAAAATGGAGGAGTATTTGAAAAGGGTGGAGTAAATATTTCAAAAGTTTATGGCAAACTCCCAAAATCAATGCAATCCTATTTCAAAGTTGAAGATGTAGATTTTTTTGCTTGTGGATTGAGTTTAGTTATGCACCCAAAAAACCCAATGACTCCTACAGTTCATGCAAATTGGCGTTATTTTGAAATGTATGACAAGAGCGGTGAAATTATTGATCAGTGGTTTGGTGGCGGATTGGATTTAACACCTTATTATATTTTTAAGGAGGATATTGAACATTTTCATGGCATTTGTAAAAAAGTCTGTGAAGGACATAATAAAACATTTTACAAAAATTTTAAAAAGAATTGCGACCAATATTTTTACAACAGCCACAGAAATGAAGCTCGAGGAGTGGGAGGATTGTTTTTTGATTATTGTAAACCTAACGATAAGACAACCATTAATGACTGGTATAAATTTGTCACCGATGTTGCAAATTCATTTTTAGACTCCTATACACCAATAGTTAAAAAAAGAAAAGATATGCCATACGGAGAAAAAGAACGCAATTGGCAAGAAATTCGAAGAGGACGATATGTCGAATTTAATTTAGTTCACGACAAAGGAACTTTATTTGGGCTTAAAACAAATGGAAGAATAGAAAGTATTTTAATGAGCCTACCTCCTCATGTTCAATGGAAATATAACTATACCCCTGAACCAAACAGTAAAGAAGAAGAGTTAATTAATATATTGAAACAACCTAAAAACTGGGTCTAATATGCAACAATTAAAAAGAAACAGGCGCCTGCGTGCTAACGAATCAATTAGAAGTTTAGTTAGAGAAAATCATATCTCCGAAAATGATTTTTTAGTTCCATTATTTGTGGTCGAAGGCAAGGGAATAAAAGAGGAGATTTCATCAATGCCAAATTATTTCAGACACAGCCTTGACACTTTAGAAAGTGAAGTTAAAGAGCTTTGGGCACTTGGACTAAAATCTGTATTATTATTTGTAAAAATTGAAGATCGTCTTAAAGACAATTATGCAAAAGAAGCAATAAACCCAAAAGGATTAATGCAGCGGGCGATAATGACCATTAAAAACTCATGCCCAGAAATGTTAATTATGACTGATGTAGCATTAGATCCTTATTCAATATATGGTCATGATGGTGTTGTTGAAAATGGAAAAATAACAAACGACAAAACAATAGAAATTTTATCTGAAATGAGCATTTCACATGCAAATGCTGGTGCAGATTTTATTGCTCCAAGCGATATGATGGATGGTAGAATTTTGTGTATTAGAACGGCACTTGAAAATAATGGTTTTATAAATACTGGTATAATGAGCTACAGTGCTAAATACGCTTCATCATTTTACGGCCCATTTAGAGATGCTCTAAACTCAGCCCCTGTAAATGCTGAAAATATCCCTACAGATAAAAAAACTTATCAAATGGATTACTCAAATAGGCTCGAAGCTATAAAAGAAACAGAAAAGGATATTGAAGAAGGAGCAGATATTGTAATGATAAAGCCTGGACTTCCATATTTAGATATAATAAGAGACGTCAAAAACAAATTCAATGTTCCGGTAGCAGCTTACCAAGTCAGTGGTGAATACTCAATGATTAAAGCGGCCTGTGAAAAAGGGTTTTTAGATTATGATCAAACAATCCTAGAAACCACAATGGCGTTTAAAAGAGCCGGAGCAGATATAATTGCAAGTTACTTTGCAAAAGACATTCTTAAGCTTATTAGCTAATTTTAAAAGATTATATTTTAACTATCTTTATAATAAATTACAAACTTAATGATAGTATTAAAAAAAATACTCAAATGGGTGTTTTTAAGTTTATTTGTTGTCATAGCATTGCTTTATTTAACTGGCACAGATTATATTTTAAAAGCCGTTAGAGTTGTTTATCTCAATGGGGAAACCACAGCTTCAATTGACGATCACATTTACTTTGAAAACTCTGTTATAAAAAGTGGCGCTTCAAATGCATGGCCCAAGCACAAAAATTATAATAATTTATATACTAGTGAAAGATTAAATTACTTACATGAGGACAGTAGGACTATTGCATATTTAGTTATTAAAAATGACAGTCTTCTGCATGAATCATATTTCAACGGATATAATGAGAGTTCTAAAACTAATTCTTTTTCCATGGCAAAAAGTTATGTTTGTGCATTACTTGGAAAAGCCATTATGGATGGATATATTGAAAGTTTAGATCAGCCCATAAGTGATTACTTTGAAGAATATAAAACTGGCCTTGCAAGTAAAGTTACCGTAGGCGATCTTGCATCAATGGCTTCAGGTTCAAGTTGGACCGAATCTTATTATTCACCATTTACAATTACAACAAGAGCCTATTATGGTGAAGAACTTGAAAAAGCCATTTTAAGCCTAAAAACTGTTAAAAAGCCTGGTGAAAAATTTGTCTATTCTAGCGGCGATACTCAATTGCTTGCGATGATTATTGAGAAAGCAACAGGTAAAAAACTATATAACTATTTATCCGATAGTCTTTGGATCCCATTAGAAAGTGAAAATGATGCGCTTTGGCAAGTTGATAGCCAAAAAAATGATATGGTTAAAGCCTATTGTTGTATAGCTAGTAATGCAAAAGACTTTGCTAGACTGGGGAAATTATATAAAGATTATGGAAAATGGAATGGAATAAAAATTTTAGATTCTACATATGTGGTTAAAAGTATTAAACCAAGATTCAAGGAGTCCCCTCAATATGGATATGGCTTTTGGCTCAATAAAATTAATAACAAATCCTTTTTTATGATGGAAGGACATTTAGGCCAAAGCGTAATCGTTGAGCCTAATGATGACCTTATAATAGTAAGACTGGGGCACGAAAAATACTTTTTTGGCGAAAATCCATACAATGGAGATATTACTACTTACATTGAAGAAACATATAAGATGCTGGGGATTGATTTATATTAATTATATACCTAAAATTATATAAGCTTATGAAGGCCAAGCCACTAATAAGTGTAGAAAACTTGACAGTATCATTCAACAACAAAAAAGATTCACGTACTGCAATTAATAATATTTCTTTCGAAGTTTATGAAAATGAAACAATTGGAATAGTTGGAGAAAGCGGATCGGGAAAATCTATAACAGCTCTTTCAATAGTTAGATTATTGAAATGGAACAACAAGGTTCAATCAACTGGCACAATTTCCTATAAAGGCTTAAATTACAGTAACATCACAGAAAAAAAATTTAGATCAATTAGAGGAAAAGAAATCGCTATGATTTTTCAAGAGCCAATGAGCGCATTAAATCCCTCAATGTGTTGTGGAGACCAAGTAAAAGAAATTTTACTACATCACGAAATTGTTGAAGAAAAAATAGTGGATGATGAGGTGATTAAGTTGTTTGAAAATGTAAAAATTCCAAATCCAAGAGATGCTATAAATAAATACCCGCACGAACTCTCTGGAGGTCAACAACAAAGAGTAATGATTGCTATTGCCATCGCTTGTAAGCCAAAGATTTTAATCGCTGATGAACCAACTACAGCTCTTGATGTAACGGTACAAAAGGAAATTGTTCAATTAATAAAACAAATCCAAAAAGAGACAAAAATGAGTGTGATTTTTATCTCTCATGACCTAGCATTAATTTCTGAAATTGCGGATAGAACTATTGTAATGTACAAGGGTGAAATTGTAGAATCCGGAACAACTCGAGAAACTTTTAAAAATCCAAAACACATATATACAAAAGCATTAATTGCCGCAAGACCAAAAACATCAAAAAGACTTAAAAAGCTGCCCACAATTAATGACATTTTAAAAGGGGAGAATAAAAAAGAATATATCTCAAAAAAAGAAAGAGAGATCGCACACCAAAGAATTTATAACTCAAAGCCTATCTTAGAAGTAATTGATTTAAAAAAAATATATCTTAACAGTGTTGGTATTTTCCAAAAAAGTAAACCACACAAAGCAATTGATGGAGTTAGTTTTAAACTATTTGAAGGAGAAACACTTGGTCTTGTTGGGGAATCTGGTTGTGGAAAAACTAGTTTAGGAAATGCCATTCTACAGCTAACAAAACCATCATCAGGCAAAATTATATACAAGGGCAAAGACTTGAATAATTTAACTAAAAAAGAAATTAGATTACTCAGAAAAGAAATTCAAATTATCTTTCAAGACCCTTTAGCTTCACTTAATCCTAGACTTTCTGTTGGAGAGGCAATAATTGAGCCTATGAAAGTACATAAACTTTATAAAAATTATAAAGTTCGGAGGCAAAAAACATTAGACCTTCTTAGTAAAGTTGGATTAGATGAATCTGCTTTTAATCGATATCCTCATGAATTTTCTGGAGGTCAAAGACAACGAATTGGAATTGCTAGAACAATAGCTTTAAAGCCAAAACTAATATTGTGTGATGAATCTGTATCAGCTCTCGATGTTTCGGTACAAGCACAAGTTTTAAATCTATTAAATTCTTTAAAATATGATTTTGGTTTTACGTACATTTTTATTTCTCACGATTTAGCTGTTGTGAAATATATGTCAGATAATTTATTAATAATGGACAAAGGTAAAATTGTAGAAATGGGAGAAGCAGATAAAACTTACAACACCCCTTCAAACGCTTACACAAAGCGCCTAATTAATTCAATTCCCAAAGGATTATAATATCATCTCAGGAATTTCATCATCAATAATTAAGTTTCCAATTGTAGATTCTTTAATTAATGGTATACTAACTCCCGGCGCACGCTCTAATAAATTAAACCCATCATTTACAACCTCTAAAACAGCTAAATTTGTAACAATTTTTTTTACACAACTAACTCCTGTTAACGGCAAACTACAACGCTTTAAAAGTTTAGACTCACCCCTTTTATTAGTATGCATCATAGCAACTATTATGTTCTCTGCACTAGCAACTAAATCCATCGCCCCACCCATTCCTTTCACCATACGGCCTGGAATTTTCCAATTAGCAATATCACCATTTTCTGAAACCTCCATTGCTCCTAATATTGTCAAATCAACATGCTTCCCCCTAATCATTGAAAAACTCATAGCAGAATCAAAATAACTTGCACCATCAAGTGCTGTTATGGTTTGTTTCCCTGCATTTATCAAGTCTGGATCTTGGTGGCCTCGGGGAGGAAATGGCCCCATCCCAAGAATACCATTTTCGCTTTGAAATTCAACTTCAATATCATCTCTAACAAAATTAGCTACAAGTGTAGGTATACCAATTCCTAAATTAACATAATAACCATTTTTAACTTCTTTAGCTATTCGCTTGGCAATACCATTTTTATCTAACATAATGTTTTAATTAAGAATCAGGACTTAAAGTTAATTGCTCAATTCGTTTTTCATAATTTTCCCCTTTCACAATTCTTTGAACAAAAATTCCAGGAATATGAATATGGTTTGGGTCTAAATTCCCGACTGGGACAAGTTCTTCGACTTCAGCAACTGTAATAGTTGCAGCGCCACACATATTTGGGTTGAAATTTCTTGCAGTTCCTTTGAAAATCAAATTTCCAGCTGTATCGCCTTTCCATGCTTTAACAAAAGAAAAATCAGCCTTAAAAGCTCTTTCAAGAACATAAGTTTTCCCATCAAATTCTCGAGTCTCTTTACCAACAGCAACTTCGGTTCCAAATCCAGCAGGAGTAAAAATTGCTGGGAATCCCGATTGTGCAGCTCTACATCTCTCAGCTAGAGTTCCTTGAGGAATAAGCTCCACATCTAACTCACCAGATAACATTTGGCGTTCAAATTCATCATTCTCTCCAACATAAGAAGATATCATTTTCTTTACTTGATGTTTTTGTAGCAAAAGGCCAAGTCCAAAATCGTCAACTCCTGCGTTATTAGATATACAAGTCAAATCTTTAACTCCCAATCTAACTAGCTCACTAATTGCGTTTTCAGGAATACCGCAAAGACCAAATCCACCAAGTAGTAAAGTCATACCGCTCTGAATTCCCTTTAAAGCTTCTTGAATATTATTTACTTTTTTACAAATCATATATTTTGTATTGTCGGATTTTTAAAAATCAATTTCTGGAGTAATAATTTCGTTTAATTCATTCATTTCCTGGTCTAAATAATTATCACATTCAGTCTCAATTGTTAAAAGCTCAGGTTTCTCAAATTCATCTTTTGAAATACCAAGTTCTTCTACAAGATAGCATCTTTTCATAAAATTAGCCCAAATTGGCAAGGCCATTGTTGCCCCCTGTCCGTAAGTTATATTTTCAAAATGTGTTGCTCGATCTTCTCCACCAACCCAAACACCTGTAACTAAATTTGGAACCATCCCCATAAACCAGCCGTCACTTTGATTTTGTGTAGTTCCAGTTTTACCAGCAATAGGATTTTCAAATTCGTATGGATAACCGGTTACTACCTCTTGATAAACAATTTGGTCTGAAGCAAAATTATGACGAAGTCTCTGACCAGATCCAAATTCTGTAACACCCTCCATAAGATTTACAGTTACATATGCAATTTCTTCACTTAAAACATCTCTTGTTTCAGGTGAAAATTGATACAATAAAGTACCGTTCTTGTCTTCAATCCTTGTAACCATAACTGGCTTTGTATAAACTCCTTTATTAGCAAAAGTAGAATACGCCGCAACCATTTCATAAATACTTAAATCGGGTGTCCCGAGTGATATTGAAGGTACTGGTGGAATATTTTGCTCAATACCAAGTTTCATTGCAAGGTTGATAACTGGATTTGGGCCTATCTCATTCATTAATCTTGCAGTAATAGTGTTTCGCGAATTAGCTAATCCGGATTTTAAGGTCTCAAACCCTGAATAATTATCACTTGAATTTTTTGGGGTCCAAGGCTTCATATTGCCATGTTTCATAGCAGGTATTGTAATTTGTGCTTTAGGCAAAGAATCACAAGGTGACAAATGAAGCTGGTCAATAGCAGCTGCATAAACAAACGGTTTAAATGTTGAGCCAACTTGTCTTTTCCCTTGCTTTACCATATCATATTGAAAATGCTTGTAGTTGTAACCTCCAACCCATGCTTTAACAAAACCTGTTTGTGGCTCCATTGACATCATACCTGCTCTTAAAAAGGATTTGTAATAGCGCATTGAATCCATTGGGGTCATTATTGTATCAATCTCATTGTTTAAAGCTGTCCAAGAAAATATCTTCATTGGTATAGGCTTTTTAAATGAAGCTATAATTTCCTCTTTTGGTTTCTTCAAGTCATAGCGCATCTTACGCCATCTCTCAGATCTACGCATTCCAAGCTCTAATAATTGTTCAACTTCTTCATCTTCTAATTCTAAGAAAGGAGCTGTTGGATTTCTCTTCTTTGTATTTTGAACAAAAAATTCAGCTTGTAGAGATTTCATATGTTCAGAAACCGATTGTTCAGCAATAGTCTGCATCCTTGAATCAATAGTGGTGTACACCCTTAACCCATCCTTATAAATATTATATTTATCACCATTTCGTTTTCTATTATTACTTGCCCACTCTTTTAAAAATTCTTTAAGATATGCTCTGAAATATGTTGCAATTCCTTCGCGATGAGATTCAGGTGTATAATTTAAATTCAAAGCTGTTGATTGAAGTGAATCTTTTAAAGTCTCAGAAATAAAATTATATTTTGCCATTTGTGAAAGAACAACATTACGTCTATTTCTTGTACCAATTGGATTCCGATTGGGCCTAGGATTATAAAGCGAAGAGTTTTTGAACATACCAACAAGCATTGCAGATTCAGAAATGCTTAAATTAGAGGGTTCTTTGCCAAAATAAATTCGTGAAGCACTTCTTATGCCATCAGCATTATTGCCAAAATCATAAATATTAAAATATTGAGCTATAATTTCTTCCTTAGTATATTGTTTTTCCAATCTGGTAGCAATTATCCATTCTTTTATTTTTTGTGTTATTCTGCCAAACTTATTTTTTGAACCCTCTCCATGAAAAAGTTGTTTAGCTAATTGTTGAGATATCGTACTACCCCCTCCATCTTTCCCTAATTTAATAACTGCACGAAGAGTCCCCTTGAGATCAATACCCGCATGATCATTAAAACGGAAATCTTCAGTAGCAATTAGAGCATCAACTAAATGCTTTGGTAGCTCATCGTATCCAACAGGGGTTCTGTTATCTCTATAATAAAACTTGCCAATAGTAACTCCATCAGATGAAATTATTTCTGTAGCTAGATTGGTTCTTGGATTTTCAAGGGCTGTATGATCAGGCATAGCACCCATAAAGCCTAAAGAAGCAAGGATGAATACAAAAGGGATGAGAGAGATACCAGCTAAAAACCAAAACCAAAACCAACGTTTTGGTTTCTTAAACTTTGATGATTTACTTTTTTTTCTTGCCACCATATAATTAATAATTATTTTCTATGGTAAACCCAACGTCTAAAACGCCTTTTAGCTGCTGTAAGCCTTTAACTTTACCTCTTTTTCTCATTGCATGATTTATAATTATTTTATACTCTCCTTTTTCCAAAAATTTAAACGGATCATTAAACCCTTTATACCAAAGAGTGTGTTCCTTTATTGACATTTTACCACTTCCTAGCATTGAGCCATCAGGCTGAGACATTTGATATTCCAGTGTATCTTTTAATATTCTATTATTAGGGTAAATCAACGATACATCCAAAAATAAATTATTAAACTCATAATCATTATCTGTTCTTAATTTTATAAACAGGTTATAAGGATTAATTGTATCAGAAATATTAAATTTAAATAAAATAGATCTATCAATGTCCCAAACTGCTTCAATAGACTTGTATTGGCTAAACAATGATTTGTTTTGACATGACACAAAAAATAAAACCAAAAAAAGATATATTAAAATTTTTTTAAACATTGTCTTTTAAATTTTATTACCTATTTAATTTTTTAGCTTTTTTGTACTTCATTTTCTTTAAGCTAAGCTTATCAAATCTATTTATACTGTCTTGACTAATTGAATTTTCGAAACCTAAATTATTTCTAAAATCAGCACTGAATTCCTCTAAATTATTGGGGGTTTTACCGTTTTTATTTAATTCAATTATTCTGTTAACTTGTTCCTTTTTAAGTTCATGCCATTGCGCCCATTCACCATCATATGCATACCACATTACTCCCTTAAAAATATCTACCTTTTGAAATATAGCTAACCCTTTCTTTGTTTTCAATTTAATATTTGTTTTGGGAAATTCTTTCAAAGCCTCTAAATATGAATCTAATTCATAATTTAAACAGCATTTTAACTTTCCACATTGTCCTGCTAATTTAATTGGGTTAATTGATAGCTGTTGATACCTTGCAGCAGAAGTGCTAACCGATCTTAAATCGGTAAGCCAGGTAGAACAACACAATTCTCTGCCACAAGATCCGATCCCCCCTAGTCTTGAGGCCTCTTGACGCAGCCCTACTTGTTTCATTTCAATTCGAATCTTAAATTCTCTAGCATATAACTTTATAAGTTCTCTAAAATCAACACGGCCGTCAGCTGTATAATAAAAAGTTGCTTTACTCCCATCTCCTTGATATTCAATATCAGAAATTTTCATTTTTAGTTTTAATTCAATAGCAAATTTACGAGCTAAAGCCTTTATCTTTTCTTCTTTATTTCTATATTTTATCCAAAGATCTATTTCCTCCTGTGAAGCTTTTTTTAATACTTTAAGTGGATTGTCATTATTTTCTGGAACACTTTTTCGTCTCATTTGGGTTCTTACAAGTTCCCCAGTAAGAGTAACCATTCCAATATCAAATCCAGAGTCAACTTCAGTTTTAACAACGTCGCCAATGTTTAACGACAATGCATTAGAATTCTTGTAGTATTGTTTCCGACCATTTTTATAACGTACCTCTATCCAATCAAATAAATTCTTAGGAGTTGATGATTTCATGTTAGACAACCAGTCAAAAACAGTGCGTTTGTTACAGGAATCTGTGCCACAAGTGCCATTGTTATTACACCCTTTCGGCTGTCCATTATAATTTGTTGCACAGCTTGCACACCCCATAGATTTTAATGTATTTACTTTTTAAGAAAATAGACCACAGATAAAAACTGAATTTATCATAGTAATGTAAATATAAGTTTATTTGATTACTAAAAAAAACAAGTAAAGATTTATGAAAATATTTATTATAATTTTCAATCCTTATTTAGGATGTTAAAAATATTTCTCAAATCTTTTCCCTTTGCAAGATGCTCAGCTCTACCTTTTTTAAAAATATCATTGCTATTGCCTTGGCCTTTACGTAGCAATTTTTGCTGTTGGTATGGCAAACTATTTATTTCCTTACAATTAGATGAGCAACAACTATCCATTTCAATTTTACATGCTTCGCACTGAATAAACAAAAGATGACATGCTTCATTGGCACAATTAACGTGAACATCTGCGGGCGCGCCACACTGATGACAATTGGCAATTATATCATCTGAAATTTTTTCAGATCTTCTTTCGTCAAAAACAAAGTTTTTACCAATAAATTTATTTTCTAATCCTTGTGATTTTACTTGACGAGCATAATTTATAATCCCACCCTCTAATTGATATACCTTTTTAAACCCCTTGTGTTTATAGTATGCACTAGCCTTTTCACACCTAATACCTCCAGTACAGTACATAACAAGTTTTTTTGTTTTCTTATGTTCTTTAAGCTGTTCTTCTATTAAGTCTAAAGAATCTCGAAATGTATCAACATCTGGAGTTATAGCATTCTTAAAATGACCAATTTCACTTTCGTAATGGTTTCGCATATCTACTAGAACTGTATCTTGATCCTCTACAAGTTGATTAAACTCATCAGCGTTGACGTGAATCCCAATATCAGTGACGTCAAAGGCGCCTTCATCAAGTCCATCAGAAACAATTTTTTTACGAACTTTAACTTTTAATTTTAAAAAGGAAAATATGTCTTGTTCTATGGCTATATTCAAACGAACATCCTTTAAGAAAATAATCGAATCAAGATGATTTTTAAATTCGTCAAAATTATCTGCAGGAACTGATAATTGTGCATTAATCCCTTCGTGAGCTACGTAAATTCGCCCTAGAACATCAATTGAATTCCAAAACAAAAATAAATGATTCCTAAAAATCTCAGGATTTCCAATTTTAGCGTACTTGTAAAATGAGATAGTCAGCCGATCTTTACCCGCTTCCTTTAATAAGTTTTTTCTCTCATTATTACTTAAGTTGTTGTACAGTTGCATGCTATACTTTTTTAAGTTTATAATAATTGATTGCAAATGTAATGTTTTTAAAGATTATTCTCATGGAGAGTCAAAAATAACAAGTCAAAAAATAAGTTAAACTTTAATAAAAAGACAACTTCAATATCTTAAGTTAAATAAAGAAATATTATTTTAGCATAAGTAATTTAATTCAAAAACTTCACAATGAGCAAAGAACAAGAAGCCAAGCTTAAAGCCTTAAAATTAACTTTAGACAAACTTGATAAGGCCTACGGAAAGGGAACTGTAATGAAAATGAGTGATTCCCCAGTAGTTGATGTAGATGTAATATCGTCTGGGTCTTTAGGCTTAGATGTTGCTTTAGGTGTTGGCGGATATCCAAAAGGTAGAGTAATTGAAATTTATGGCCCTGAGTCATCTGGGAAAACAACCTTGACCTTACATGCCATAGCTGAAACTCAAAAAGCTGGAGGAATTGCTGCCTTTATTGATGCTGAACATGCCTTTGATCGATTTTATGCTCAAAACCTTGGAGTTGATATTGATAACTTGATTATATCTCAACCTGACAATGGGGAACAAGCTCTTGAAATTGCTGACAACCTTGTTCGCTCAGGGGCTATAGATATGATTGTAATTGACTCTGTTGCTGCACTGACACCAAAAAGTGAAATTGAAGGAGAAATGGGGGATTCAAAAATGGGTCTTCACGCAAGACTAATGTCACAAGCCTTAAGAAAACTTACAGGATCAATTAGCAAAACTAACTGTACAATGATTTTCATAAACCAATTGAGAGAAAAAATTGGAGTTATGTTTGGAAATCCTGAAACAACTACTGGAGGTAACGCGCTTAAGTTTTATGCCTCTGTAAGATTAGATATAAGGCGATCAACTCAGATAAAAGATAGCAATGGTAATGTAATGGGTAATAAAACCAGAGTTAAAGTTGTTAAAAATAAAGTAGCTCCACCATTTAAACTAGCTGAATTTGATATAATGTATGGTGAAGGTGTTTCAAAAGTTGGTGAAATTCTTGATATTGCTGTTGAATTTGATATTATTCAAAAAAGTGGATCTTGGTTTAGTTACGATGAAACTAAACTTGGTCAAGGAAGAGATGCAGTTAAGCAGATGATAAATGATAATCCAGATCTCATGGATGAGCTTGAAACAAAAATCAAGGCTGCAATTAAAAATGAATCTTGAGTTATATAGAATCTTTCTCTAAAGATTTCAAAATCAAACTATATACTTTTTCTTTCATCTCTCTTAGGCTGTCTGGGTTGTAATCTTTGGGATTAAAAAACGAATGAGCCTTTACTCTCATTCTTCCAGGTGTGCCACTAAAAAATGTATAAGAAAATCTCTTTTTATTATCTAGAAAAGTAAAGGGGACTAAAGGTAGCTTATGCTCTAACGAGAGTTTAAATGCTCCTATTTTAAAATCATCAAGCCGTATGTGCTCAGGTGGAACCCCGCCTTCTGGGAAAATACAAATACTTAATCCTTGTTTAATACGATCTTGGGCATAAGAAAATACCTTTTTTCTGCTAATAGCATTGGAACGATCCACTAAAATTGAAGTGCGCTTATAAAAATATCCAAATAGAGGAATTTTAGCTAATTCTTTTTTTCCTACGAAAACAAAAGGATGATGTCTTATAATACTAAACATCAACATTATATCAAGCATTGAGGTGTGATTTGCAACAAAAATGTAACTCTGCCCTATTTTTAAAGACTCTTCCCAATCAATCGCCTTGTAAAACCCCATGCCGATCAAAATAAAGTTTGCCCAAACTCTAGCTATTCTAAAGAAAATAGGATACCATGAACGCTTTGATATTGAAATAATAAGTAACGGAGAAAGTATAAGGGTACAGATGAAAACTAAAGTATAAAACCAAAGTCTGTAAATCAACCAAAATGGATAGTATATAAATTTCATTTGCTCCAAAACTACTAAAAATATTGAGCTATTACTTCAAAAAAATTACCTTTGTATGTATTAAGAAAAAAATGTCTTTCAATGGCCAGGATTTTAACCGGAGTTCAAAGTACAGGAACTCCTCATTTAGGTAATATTTTAGGAGCTATTATTCCTGCAATTAAAATGAGTAATGATGAATTAAACGATTCATTTCTCTTTATTGCAGATTTACATTCACTTACTCAAATAAAAGACGCTGAAAAACTTAATAATAATACTTTATCAACAGCTGCAACGTGGTTAGCATTTGGTCTTGATCCAAAAAAAACAGTTTTCTATAAACAAAGTGATGTGCCTCAAGCAACAGAACTAGCCTGGTATTTAAGTTGCTTTTTCCCATTTTCAAGAATGGAATTAGCTCACAGTTTTAAAGATAAATCTAATAGATTAGATGATGTCAATGGTGGTCTTTTTAGCTATCCAATGCTTATGGCTGCAGATATATTATTATATGATGCTAATATTGTTCCTGTCGGCAAGGATCAATTACAGCATATCGAGATGACAAGAAATGTTGCTTCAAGATTCCATGCAAAAATGGGTGAGACTTTTATTCTTCCAGATGCAAAAGTACAAGAAGACACTAAATTGATTCCCGGGACTGATGGTGAAAAAATGAGTAAGAGTAAAAATAATGTAATTGATATTTTCTTAGATGATAAAAGTTTAAGAAAACAAATTATGTCTATTAAAACTGATAGTACTCCACTTGAATCTCCAAAAAAATGGTCAACTTGTAATTGCTTTGCAATTTATGAACTACTTGCTGATCCTAAGCAAATAGACTCTATGAAAAATAAATATTGTAGTGGTAATTATGGATATGGTCATGCTAAGCAAGAGCTTTACGAACTTATTACAGAAAAATTCTCAAATGAACGTGAAAAGTATTCGTACTATATGTCAAATCCAGATGAGATTAATAAAATACTAACTTTAGGTGCTGAAAAAGCAGCCCTAGTTGCAAAAGAAGTTTTATCACGTGTCAGGTCTAAACTGGGATACTAGCCTAGGATGAAAATTAATCAAATAGCTCATTTAGAGATTGCATAAACCTTGCTGAAATTCAAAAAAATTTATACATTTGATTTAATGCAAATTAGTCAATACATAAGTGAATTATTATTTAGATACGACTGTGTCGTAGTCCCTGGCTTTGGAGCCTTTTTATCTGAGAGGGTTTCAGCCAAAATTGATAAAAATTCTGGTGAATTTTTTCCTCCTTGTAAACTTATTTCATTTAATGCCCAATTAAAAAGTAATGATGGCCTTCTGGCTAATCATATATCCTCAGTTGAAGAAATTACATATGAAAATGCGATTTCAAAGATTAAAAAACAAGTTGATTATATTATTAAAAGTCTTGAAAATAGCGAGACTATAGAATTTCCAAATATTGGATCATTAACAAATTCAAAAAAAGGGAAAATCACTTTTGAGCCAACAAATAAAAACAATTTTTTAAAAGATTCTTTTGGGCTATCGACATTTATTTCGCCTACTGTTACTAGGAAAAATAAAAAATTAAGTAACAATCCCACTATTGCTCTAAAAACAAAAAAACAAGAGGCTTATAATTTCCGAAAATACGCTGCAATAGGAATTATACTTTTAGGTTTGTCTAGTATTATAGGTGGTAACATTTATTCTACTAG
The DNA here is from genome assembly GCA_038106885.1 of Flavobacteriaceae bacterium. GTDB lineage: Bacteria > Bacteroidota > Bacteroidia > Flavobacteriales > Flavobacteriaceae > UBA3537. The sequence goes on from JAYNFX010000003.1 coordinate 25,969, forward strand.
CGTTGATAAACATAATACTCTTGTTCAACAAGAGGTAGATAGTATTATTGAAAACAGAATTCAAGAAGCAACTTTTTCAGTAAGCACTGATCTAAATCCTATTAATATCAATATTTCAAAAAAAGTTGGTGATTTTCATATTGTTGCAGGGGCATTTAGAATCAAGAAAAATAGTGAGAGAAAACTTCGTGAGCTTAAAAGATTAGGTTTTGATGCAAGACTTATTGGACAAAACAGATACGGTCTTCATCAAGTTGTTTTTGAAAGTTATAATACAAGAAAAGAAGCTGAGAATGCATTAATGAAGATTAAAAAAACTCAAGATAAAACAGCCTGGTTATTATTCAAAGAGATACTTTAGTCAAACAAAAATTAATAATCTTTCTCACCTTTAGTAATTTTTCTCATGAAAATGATTAAATCCCCTACAGAATCAAAAACAGTAATGACAGATTTAGTTTTACCTAGTGAAACTAACTCAATTAATACACTTTTTGGTGGAGAATTGCTCGCAAGGATGGACCGAGCTGCAAGTATTGCTGCGCAGCGTCACTCAGAAAAAGTCGTTGTTACTGCATCTGTAAATCATGTAGCTTTTAATAATACTATACCACTAGGGAGTATTGTCAAAATTGAGGCAAAAGTATCAAGAGCATTTCGAACCTCAATGGAGGTCTACTTAGATGTTTGGTATACTGACAACAATTTCAATCCACCAATAAAGGCTAATGAAGCTATTTTTACATTTGTAGCAGTTGACAAGAATAGAAATCCAACCAAGATACCACAGCTTAAACCTGAAACAGCTGAAGAGAAAAAAAGGTTTGATGGTGCACTAAGGAGAAGGCAACTCAGCCTTGTACTTGCTGGTAAAATGAAAGCTGAAGACGCTACAGAACTAAAAGCGCTTTTTAATTAAAATCGATTATAACTTATTAATAAAGCTTATAAATCCATGATGATGGATTTTGTATTGAACTATCTTTATAAATACCAAAACTAAGAATTGATTCTCCTGAAACTTTATTAGTTAGAACTTCTCCAATTACTTGTTTAGTTGTTACCTTGTCTCCTTTACCAACATAAAACTTTGATAAGTTTTTATAGACAGTAATATAATTTCCATGACGAATCATTATTGTATTGTTTCCGTTTCTTGGGGTCATAACTCCTTGTACAGTTCCTTCCCAAACAGCCCTGACTGGCTCAGCTTGATTTGTTGCAATTCGAACCCCATTACTCTTAATTTTAATTTTCGGATCTATTGGAGATGGATTTGTTCCAAAACGCAACTTTACAACACCATTAGCAACAGGCCAAGGCAACTTGCCTTTGTTTGCAGTAAAAGTTGCGGCTAATTTTTTCTGCTCAGGAGTTAAAGCGAATGTGACTATTTTATTTGACTTCCCTGCTTTTGCATTTGAAGCTGCAATAGCCTCCTGAATAAGTTTTCTAATTTCACGATCTAATTTTTCTGATTCGCGCTGTTTAACTTTAATTTGTGCAGAAAATTTTACTAGGTTTTTCTGAATTTCTTCAATTAATTCTTTTTGTGCCAATAATTCATCATCTAAAATTGCTTTTGCTGCCTTATTCTCAGAAACTAACTTCTGTTTGTCTTTCTTCTGTCGCAATAGATCGTTATTAAGTTCCTGGAGTTGTTTTGCCTCTTGTTTTATAACTTCAGACTGTTGCTTCTGATAGTTTGCATATTGTTTTATGTATTGTAATCTTCTGTAAGCTTGTTGAAAATTAGATGATGACAAAACAAACATTAATTTATTATCTGAAGCGCGATTTTTGTAAGATTTTAAAATCATTTTGGCATAATCGTCTTTCAATAATTTTATCTTATTACGTTTTTTTGAAATTAAATTTTGATTATCATTTATCTCTAGAGTAAGTAAATTTGCTTGCTGATTTGTAATTCGAATCAAGTTTTTTCGAACACTGATTTTGTAATTTAGATTTTCAACAGAGCTTACAATAGATTTCTTTTCTTTTTTCCTTTCAAATAACATATTTGTTATTTGTCTAATCTCTTGTTGTAGCTCTCGCCGTTTATTTTCTAGTTCAATTTGTCTTTTACTTTGACTATGACAATCTTGAAAAGCAAATGCCAAAAAAACAATTGAAGTAATTATATAATATTTAGATTTAAATGCCATTAAAAATTAAGTTGTCTATAACCCTTAGGTAACTTGAACGGAAAGCGTATTGATTGATTCAAGCTTACGGATTTTAAATTCAATTTTATAAAAGTATTATTCTGTTTCTCATTAATAGTAATTGCCATTTTACTAGGAATTAGTTGCTGATTAATTTCCTGAAAATCGTCATAATTTACTTTGAGATGTATTTCTTCTTTCAAATGAGAAATTTCTTGAGTTTTCATTTTAAAATAAAACGGATTAATTCTATATAATACGTTCAAAGTAGGATCTAATTTATATGGCTTTAATGTGTATCCGCTATTATCTTTTATTTGATTTAAAGATGATGAATTGTGCTTAAAAAAAGTATCGCCAAGTAAAAGGTTTTCTAGATTTGAAAAATCTAAATCAATCCCTAAAAGCTGCTTTATCAAAGAAAAATCTCCATCAAAATAAGTTTTATCAATTTTATTATACATCTGAACTCTATCAGGTGTAATTTTAATCCTTATCATGTTTAAAAAGGCATTTATCCATATTGTTTTACCGCGATCCATTCTTAATGTCACGGTGTTTGATTGAACTTTTGAGTTTTGAAATAATTCTATTTTAAGCTTGCATTGTAATGTATTGAATTTAGCATGTTGTTTAATATGCTTTTTTAGAATTTGTTTAGTCCTCATTTCTGGAATTTCGCCGACAGTTGACGTCAAATTTTTCCCTGGTGCACAACCATATAGTAAAACTATAATAATTATATATCTAAATTTACTACTCATTACGATTTTAAAAGCTGAATCATGTCACTAATTTCCTTAGCTTTCTCAGAGTTTTTATTTTTTTTATACAAATCAAACATTAATTCATAATACTCTAAACTGATATTATTATCTTCAAAAATATAATCAGAACCTTGCTCCATAACCTCTATTGCGTCTGCCCAATTTTGTAAATAAAACTGAGATTTTCCATATATCAAATATAATTCAATTTGTGTCGGAAATAACTCTAGGTGTTTAAATGAAAACTCTAATGCTTTACTATATTGTTTTGTTTTTAAATAAATATTCGCTAATTTTTTAATAATATTTACATCTTGTGAAGATTCTTCGAATGCTTTCTTATAATAATAGTTTGCTTTTTCTAATTGTTTCTTTTCAAGAAAATAATCTCCCCATCCTTCACTATTTAGATCAGAATTAATTAATTTAGTTGAAGGTTCGATTGATAATAATACATCGCTGTAAGATGGATTTTTCTTTACAAAATCAATAAAATCTTTTAATACTTTCAATTTCATTATTGGAGGCAGAACATTACTTTCTGTTACAATCTTCATAGAATTAATAGCGCCATCGTAATCTTTTTGATTTAAATAAAACTTATACAATGCTACGTGTGGAATATGAGATTTTGGATACAAATCAAGAAATGACAATGCTGTATTGTATGCTTCCTTTTCTAAACCATATTCACTTAAAGCATATATTAAATTTATAAAGTTATTTGAATCTTCAGAATTAGAATCTAAGCGTTGTTTCAAAAATTCTATGTGTGATCCTTGATCTGAGGTTTGTTTGTAAATTTTTATTCTTAATTGATCTCGATTTAGGTTATATCCATAATGATCATCCATGAATTGTATATGACTTAAAGCTTCATTGTAGCGACCAGTATTAGCGTATAAATAGCTTAGATTTTCCTCATAATCTCTGTTATAATTTAAAATTGGTAAAAGCTCTTCAATGGCCTTGTCAAAATTATTTTGCTCCAAATAAAGGTTATAGAGCTTATCCCTATACCAAAAATTCTTGTTATCTAAAGAAATAGCCTTTCTTAAATTTCTTTCAGAATCACTATATTTTTTAATTTTAAAATATATATTTCCTAGCTCATAGTAAATCACAGCTCGATTTGGAAAAAGCTCCTTGCAATCATTTAATTTTTTAATTGCTTTATTAAAATTTTCAATACCCTTTTGCTTTAAAGCGTCATAAAACTTGATTTGAAATTCTTCATCAGCAGAAATTAAATTTGAAATACTATCATGTTTAATTTGGGCTGATAAAAGATGAGCTGCTAAAAGACCCTGAATAAGTATAAATTTTTTTATGTAGGTTCTTTTCATTTTTGACCTGTGCTTCCAAATCCACCACTCCCTCTTTTGGTCTTGGATAGATCGTTACATTCTTCCCAAATAGCACGCTCATGTTTAGCAATTACTATTTGAGCAATTCTATCTCCATTTTTAATTATAAAATCATTTTCTGAAAAGTTAATTAATATTACACCAATCTCCCCTCTATAATCAGCATCAATAGTCCCAGGGCTATTTAATACTGTTACGCCATATTTAGCCGCTAATCCACTACGAGACCTGACCTGGGCCTCATAGCCTTTTGGAAGAGCAATAAAAATGCCAGTAGGCACAATAGCTCTTTGGTTAGGTTTTAAAGTAATATCGGTTTTAATATTTGATCTTAGATCCATCCCAGCGGACTCTAATGTCTCATAATTTGGTAACGGGTGGTCAGATTTATTGATTATTTTTACTTTCATTTTTCTGGTTTTATAAACTTTCTTATAGTCGTCTTCTCATTATACAATACAATAGTAATTAATATAAATATGAGTATTAAGCCAATAATATATTCCCCTCTAAATCTGTAAAAAGAAAGAGCTGAAAACAAAACAGATAAAAATAAATAGATGCTAATTTTACTAATATTATAGGGAATTGTATAATATTTTTGCCCAAGCGAATACGATGCTATTGCCATCAGAGTATAAGCTGCTAAGGTTGCAATTGCAGAGGCTAAATATCCGATTAAAGGAATAAAAATTATGTTTATTATTAGAGTTAATAAAGCACCAAAAATTGATATAAAAGCACCTATTTCTGTTCTATCTGTTACTTTATACCAAACTGAAAGCGCATGATAAATTCCTAAAAATAAATAGGCCAGTAATAAAATAGGAACGATACTCATAGCTTCCCAATATGCTTCGTTTGGTATTAAAATCAATTTTAAGAAATCAATAAATACTACTACTAACAAAAGAATAAGTGATCCTAAAATTACAAAAACCTCTAAGATGCTAGCATAGCTTTTTTTCGCATGGCTTTTATCGAAATTGCTGAAAAAAAATGGCTCTATTCCTAACCTGTATGCTGTAGAAAATAAAGTCATAAATAAAGCTAACTTATAACATGCAGAATAAGTTCCAATTGCAGCTTTAGACAAATCTTGAGGTAGTAGACGCTCCAATAATATTCTATCAAAACTTTCATTAATTGAAAAAGCAATTCCAGCTACGAGCACAGGGAACGCATAACGGAGCATCTTTTTCCATAGAAGCCAATCAAAATTATATTTGAGTTTAAAATAAAATGAGCTTAATAATATTAATGTAGCAATACTTGCTATTAAATTAGCAATAAAAATATAGTGTATTTCAAAGTTTGAAACGTAAAAATTATTCCAAAAACTAGAGCCCTGTGCTAAACCTTTTAGGTAAATTAAAAACAAAATATTTAACCCTAAATTAATTAAGACATTTGTAATCTTTACAATTGTATATTTAATAGGCTTCCCTAAAGCTCTTAAATAAGCAAAAGGGATAATAACCATCGTATCAAAAAATAAAATAAATAATACTAAAACAATATACTCTGGATCAATATGTATGATTGATGAAATATTATTCTTAAAAAAATATCCAAAAACTAATACTGCTGATGATGAAATAATCAATGAAATAGCAGATGTGCCAATAACTTTTGCTTTGTTCTCAACAATGTTAATAAATCTAAAAAAGGCCGTTTCCATCCCATAAGTCAACAGGACATTAAATAATACAAAATATGCAAAAATTAGTGAGACATCTCCGTAGTCTGATACATTATTTAACACTGATGCATCTGTGTGAAGACGCACAAGTAGAAAGCTAAGCATTTTTGGTACTACTGTAGCAATACCATAAATAAATGTTTGCTTATAAAGTGTCTTTAATCGGGTCAAACTTTAGGAATAAAAAAATAAAAATACACTTTTTTAAAGGATATATAAAATTATCTGATTCGAGTGACTGGGTAAGGCTTTGACGGCTTATAATATAAATTTTTAAACTCAATATACATTCGTTTATTTTGAATTCTATAGCTCAAAACGCATGAATTGTCTAGAAGTGAAAAATGAGAATTATTTTTCTCATGATCTGTATTTCCTATAATTATATCTTCAGAATGGTTATTATTAATTGATTTAAAGCGTCCAAATACCATATTATTTCTGTGTAAAGCCTTAACGCGTTGACCTCTAAAATGAATGCTATCAAAATTAATAAAAGAAGATTTTTTTATAGGTAAAAAAACATTAAACCCACTCCCGCCTCCTTCAACACCAGCAATCCATTTTTCAAAGTAAGCAGGAGATGAAAGATTTAAATTTGAGTTACTTATAGATTTTATATTTGCATTAGAATGACATGAAGTAATTATAATACTCAAGAATGTTATTACTATAAACTTATTCATAAATAAAGATTAATACTAAATAAAATAGCAAATTTCATTCCATAAAAAACCCCACATTGCCTGTGGGGTTAAATTTATTTGAATTGATAACTAACTGTTTAGAGCCTCTGCTCCGCCAACAATTTCTAAAATCTCATTAGTTATGGCAGCTTGTCTGGCTTTATTATAAGTCAGTTTTAATTGATCTCTAAGCTCTGTTGCATTATCAGTAGCTTTGTGCATGGCAGTCATTCGAGCTCCGTGTTCACTTGCAAAACTATCCCTTATAGCTTTAAATAATTGCGTCTTTAAAGACTTTGGAATTAAGGTTTTTACAATTTCAACCTTTGATGGTTCAAAAATATAATCTTGATTATTATTAATTTGATCATTTGAGGTAACGATGGGTAAAAATTGCTCTGTAGTAACAATTTGTGTCGCTGCGTTTTTGAATTTATTATATACTAGTTCAATTTTATCAACAGAACCATCTTCAAATTTATTCATTAAGACCTGAGCGATTTGAGCAACATTAGTGAAATTTAAATCATCAAAAATTTTACTTTCATTTGACAAAATTTTAAACTCTTTAGAAAGCGAATCATTAGCTTTCTTCCCAATAGCCATAACTGAAACATTTCCTTTGGTATAATTCTTTGCTAATTCATTGACTTGCTTTATAATATTTGAATTAAACGCTCCACACAATCCTCTATTTGAAGTTATAGCTACAATTAAAATATTTTTAATCTCTCTATTTTTAGTGAAAACACTACCATTATCAGCATCTAAATTAGAACTAAAGTTCTGTAATAATTCAGTTAACTTATCAGCGTATGGCCGCATCGCTGTTATTGCATCTTGAGCTTTTTTAAGCTTCGCAGCAGAGACCATCTTCATTGCGCTTGTTATCTGCATTGTTGAAGATACCGAGGAAATTCTATTGCGTATTTCTTTTAAATTGGCCATGTTTTTAACTAATTGTAATTAGCAGATAAGTCCTGAGCAACTTTTGTTAAAGTGGTTGTTACTTCATCAGTTAATTTACCTGATTTTAAAGTAGCAAGAACATCACTGTGTTTAGCTTTCAATAACTCAATAAACTCTGACTCAAATTCTTTTACCTTATTGACAGGAACATCACGTAATAAATTTTTAGAGCCAGCATAAATTATGGCAATTTGATCTTCTACAGTGTAAGGATCATTTTGTGCCTGCTTTAAAATTTCTACATTTCTTTTCCCTTTTTCAATAACATTGAGTGTAACTGCGTCTAAGTCAGATCCAAATTTTGCAAAAGCTTCTAGTTCACGGAACTGTGCTTGGTCTAATTTAAGAGTTCCTGAAACCTTTTTCATTGACTTAATTTGAGCACTACCTCCTACACGAGACACTGAAATTCCAACATTAATCGCTGGTCGAACTCCTGAATTAAATAAATCTCCATCTAAGAAAATTTGACCGTCTGTAATGGAAATCACATTTGTTGGAATGTAAGCTGATACATCACCTGCTTGTGTTTCAATAATTGGAAGCGCGGTTAATGACCCACCACCTTTAACCATTGGCTTTAAAGAATCTGGAAGATCGTTCATGTCCTTTGCAATAGTGTCATCATTAATCACTTTCGCAGATCGCTCTAATAAACGTGAGTGTAAATAGAAAACATCTCCAGGATATGCCTCTCGCCCCGGTGGACGACGAAGTAAAAGTGATACCTCACGGTAAGCTACTGCTTGCTTTGAAAGGTCATCATATATTATTAACGCCGGACGACCTGTATCTCTAAAATACTCTCCAATTGCTGCTCCTGCAAATGGAGCATAAACTTGCATTGGAGCAGGATCAGATGCATTTGCAGCAACAATTGTTGTATATGCTAAAGCACCTCTATCTTCTAGAGTTTTTGCAATATTAGCTACTGTAGATGCTTTTTGCCCAACAGCAACATAAATACAGTAAACCGGTTCACCAGCATCATAAAATTCTTTTTGATTCAAAATAGTGTCGATACAAACTGTTGTTTTACCAGTTTGACGGTCACCAATTACAAGTTCTCTTTGTCCACGCCCAACTGGTATCATTGCATCAATAGACTTAATTCCTGTCTGGAGCGGTTCAGTTACTGGCTCGCGGAATACAACTCCGGGGGCTTTTCTCTCAAGTGGCATCTCATAAACATCGCCTTCAATAGAACCTTTCCCATCAATTGGTGCTCCAAGTGTATCAACAACACGGCCTACAATTCCTTCACCTACATTGATTGAAGCAATACGTCCAGTACGTTTAACTGTTGAACCCTCTTTGACAACTTTGGATGCCCCTAAAAGTACAATCCCTACATTATCTTCTTCCAAATTCAAAACTATTCCTTCAAGATCGCCATCAAATTGTACTAATTCTCCGTATTGCGCATTAGATAATCCATAAGCCCGGACAATTCCGTCTCCAACAGTTAGTACAGTACCAACTTCATCCAAAGAAGCTGTACCATCGAATCCCGAAAGTTGTTGTTTTAAAATTGCTGAAATTTCAGCTGCTTTTACATCTGCCATTTTAATTTATTTTTCTCTTTTGAATTCCGATTAGAATTCTTATTAATTTGCTATAAATTTATTTTTAATTCTATTTAATTGATTTGAAACACTTGCATCATATTGCTGGTCACCCACTCTTAAAATAAATCCTCCTAATATGGACTCATCTATAATCTTTTTTAAAGTAACTTGTCTAGTTGATAAGGTCTTCAATTTATTCATAATTTTCTTTTCAAGAGCTTCTGTCATAGCTGCTGCAGTAATTACTGTTGCTTGCTCTTTATTATTTACTTTGTCATAAAGCTGTCCGTATTGTGTTGCAATTTCATCTAGTAAATCGACTCGTTTGTTCGATACTAGAGTTTTAAATAGGGACTTAACTTCTTTACCAGTATTTGCGAAAACTTTCCCCAAAACATTACTTTTATCGGAAAGTTTTACAATTGGGGATTTAAGCATATTATTAAGATCAGGATTTGATATAATACAATTTAAAATATCGTTCATTTCATCATGAACATTTGATGATGTATTATTGTCTTGAGCCACACTTAAAATGGCTTTAGCATATCGAATAGCTGCTCTTGTGTCTGACATAATAATTTAATTTAAATTAGCATCGTCTATCATTGACTCTACTAATTTTTCTTGTTTACCTTCTTTTGACAACTCATTTTTTAATACTTTTTCTGCAATAGAAAGAGAAAGCTCGGCAACTTGGGATTTTAGATCAGAAATTGCGGCTTTTTTTTCGGTTTTGATCGCGGCTTGAGCTTGAGATATTAATTTCGCAGCCTCTACCTTAGCCTCCTCTTTTGCGTCATCAATCATTTTATTTTTTAATTCTCGAGCCTCCTTTAACATTGACTCACGTTCAGCACGAGCCTGTTTTAAAAGTTTTTGGTTATCAGTTTGGAGATTTTCCATCTCCTTTTTAGCATCCTCAGCAGCACTAAGTGCATTTTTTATTCCTTCCTCGCGTTCATTTACAGCATTCAAAATTGGGGACCATGCATATTTTTTTAACAATAGTAATAATCCAACAAAAAGCAACGTCTGCCATACAAATAAACCAAGCGAGAATTCTTCTAATAATTTTTCCATAATAATTTTATTATGATATTTTAAATTTAATTAAAACAACTTTGCAACCAACCGTCACAAAGTTGTTTTTTTTTGGATGAGATTACACTGCAAATAGCGCAGCAAATCCAATACCTTCAATTAAGGCTGCTGCAATAAGCATAGCTGTTTGAATCTTTCCATAAGCCTCAGGTTGGCGAGCGATAGCCTCCATTGCAGAACCACCGATTTTACCAATTCCTAAACCTACTCCGATTACAACTAACCCTGCACCTACCATTACTGGAATTTCCATATATATATATTTAAAAATTAAACATTCAAATTAATTACTCAAATTAATGAGCATGTGCCTCATCATGATGTTCATGCTCTTCTGAAGCAAAACCAAAATACAAAGCAGAAAGCATTGTAAAAATATACGCTTGCAAAAGCGCTACAAGTACCTCAATTAAAGAGATTGCAAAGGCCAATCCGAAGGATAGTGGACTCCCCAACCAACTTTTAAATAAAAACATTAGCCCTATCAAACTCATTAACACAATGTGTCCAGCCTGCATGTTGGCATACAGACGAATAAGGAGAGAAAATGGCTTAATGAATATCCCTAACACTTCAATAGGAATTAAAATTATGTACAACAAAATTTTCCCATACCATGGCATCGAATCTCCCAGAGGATCAAAAATGTGTTTCCAATAGTCTTTTGTGCCTGTTAAATTTGTGATTAAAAAAGTTAGCAGCGCTAACGCAAAAGTTACAGCGATATTCCCAGTAACATTAACACCCAAAGGGGTCAAACCAAAAATATTTAAAAACCATATGAAGAAAAATACTGTTAACAAAAATGGCATGTATTGCATATACTTTTTTTCTCCAATATTAGGAATAGCAATATCATCTCGAATGTAAATTACAATTGGCTCAAAAAATCGGCCGATCCCTGCTGCAACTCCATTGTTATTAATGTATGACCTAGCCAAAGCTCTAAAAATATAAAACATAAGTAAAGCTGTTATTAGAATCATTACAACACTTTTTGTTATTGAAAAATCTAAGGGCTTTACGTTTGTAGGGTGATTATGATCGTCATAATTTATATCCCCCTGCTTGTTAGTTTTGTAAATTTTATTGTGATATAATTTATAAAAATTGCCATCTACCGCAGCTAAAGTCTCGCCATGGTTAAACTTAGATGAAGAAAATACTTTCAATCCGTCATCCCACAAAATAACAGGAAGTGGCGCTCCAACATAAATGTGAGCACCATCATCGTTAGTATAAGAAAACAAGCTAAAATCGTATGAATCCTGAAGGTGATGTTGAATATATGCTTTAATCTCTGACTTTTTATCAGTTTCAGGAGCTTTTTTTGAAGCCATTCCTAAAAATGGAATAAAAATTAAAATTAAAGTGGAAAATTTTAATGTTAATTTGTTTTGCATTGTTACCTTCTTGTGGTCTAAAAACGCTGCAAAGTTATTGTTTTATATCTAAAACAAAAACAATTTTTGTTACTTTATTTTGTGTTAATAAATATTAAGAATTAGAGAAGGAAAATTCTACATTTTATTGAGCTGTTTACTGAGTTGGTAAGTTTCCAAAATTAGACAAATTGTATACGGAAGAAAAAAAGAAATAAACTCATAAATTATAATTTCGCCATCTTGTTTAAATGGACCATAAAAGATAACAAAAAACATCAAAAACTTCGTCCCACTTCCGAACAAAAAAATAAAACCAATATGGTTTTTATACTTTTCTTTTAAGCTTACCAGTATCCAAAAAATTAATATTGCTATGATAGCATTACAACAATAAGACTCAACAATCATATTTTGAAACAGCGGTTGGTCAATAAAATAATTGAGAAGAGTATGTAGCCCAAATGTAGACCCTAAAGTTATTAATACTGTTGAAGAAAATCTTCTAGTAACTTCATTCATTCTTTATGAATCTTTTCTAGCTGTTTTAAGACTACATAAAGACTTAATGCAACTCCAGTAATAGCACCAATAGCCACAAAAGTTTTAGTGTTATTATTTAGATATAAATCTATCCTCTTACCAAAATAGATAAATATATATACAATAACTCCTATCTGTATTCCAAGTCCAGATAATTTAATAAAGTTTTTAAGCGGATTGTCCTGATTTGACACTTGTTTCAATGGTTTGCTTAATTTCTGTTTTGAGCTCCTTTACCGCATCTTTCATCTGACAATGAGCATTAAAGATTGCACCAGGTTCAACAGCAAGTTTACCAGTTTGTACATCTCCTTCAATATTTGCTGAAGATCTTAAGCTTAGAGTATCTGAAACCACAAGATTACCTTTGATTGTGCCTTCAATATCAGCATTATTACATGACAAACTACCATCAATAGTGCCTGTATTACCTACCACAACTTTTCCTTTTGTTAAGAGAGTCCCTTTAATAGTACCTTCAATTCTAAAGTCGCCTTCACTCTTCAAATCGCCCTCAAAAATAGAACCATGAGCTATCATGTTTTGCTTAGACAATCCATTATTTTGTGTTCTTGGTTTTTTTGAATCTGTAAACATAATTCTAGTTTTTATAATTAAAATTCTTTAAATAAGAATCAAGATTTTTATGTATTTGAAGTGTTTTATAATTGGTAGACGATATAGCAAAATATGACCTAGATAAAATTTCTTGATCATCAATCTCTAACAGTTCGACAAATCCTAACGCACCGCTAATACTTTTTAGTCCGTGAACTACTACAAATGTAGTATTAATATCGTAAATATCTTCTGATGCTGTTAATTCAAATACTATTTCTTTATCAATAATATCCTCTAAAGCTAATTTGAACTGATTTATTCGGTCCTTATCTAAGGCCGAAAAACTAAATATTGCCTTAAAGCTTGTGTCTTGTGATGACCTTGTAAAGCTCTCATTTTCTAAGCCAGGAATAATATTCTCAATAATATTTTGAGCCCGCTTGCCCTCAGTTGAATTTGGATAATTTAGTGAAAGATAGTTTAAACCTTCTTTATAAGCCTCTAACCCATACAAGCGAGCGTTTGAAATTGTTTTTAATAGTTCAAACTTTGGAACTATATCCTCACCTTCAAAAGCTAAAATCTCAAGTTCGCAATCATTAATTACTTTTTGATATTTAGCTGCTTGAAAATCTTCATATAATACCCTGTAACGCTCCATTGGGCTTTGGCTATCGGCCTGTAAAATTTCCTGTGGATTTAAAAGAATTTTTGCATAACGTGAATCAGGGTAATTTTCTGTAATATCTATTCTTATTTTATCAGCAAGAGCGCTTTTGTTAAATGAAGTATAAGCTTTATATAAGTTATATTTTGCAGGAAGTATTAATCGCTCTTGAGGTTGTTGACTAAGTAAAAATTGTAATTTTTCAATTGCCCGCGGATAATCTTTGAATTTATTCCTGTAAATTAAACCAAGTCTGTAATAAGCTACATCACGCTTATTTTTGATGCTATCTATTTCCTCTTGAGCTTTAGGTAACTTTTCTATGAAGTATTGGGAGGTTATTCCCTTATTTCCTAATACAGAATCATTCTTTTGTAGTTTAATCGCTGAAGCTTTATTTTCAGATTTTGATGACCACCTCCAATTATCCGCTAATGGCCTTTTGCCCCAAAAATTTATAAACGCATTTTTACCATAAGCAACTGTGGTGGTTTGGTAAAAATAAAATCCTCCTTTATTTACTTCCTTGTTATCATCAACTAAGTTTATTTTTCTGTAATTAGATTTCTTCTTTGAGCTATTATACTTTTTCTGTTCTGCTATTAAATTTTCTACATAAGGTTGGAAAAAATCTTCCAGCTGATTTTCAGACATTCTTGTTAGGCGAAGAATACTGTCGTTTTCTTTAGCAATAGTCTCATAAAAAATCACATCTTTTAAATTTTCAAATCGTTTTTTTACAAGTCTATACGATTTATTTTTTGTGTTGTATTTGGTAAGAGTGCTGTCATAATAAGCCCCTGCTAAAATATAATTAGAATTATCATAATAATAGTCAGCAAGTGTGTGATAATTAACAGCACTTAGATACTGATCTTTAGAATTTGAAGATAAAGACTTATTGTAATAATTTATTGCTATTGAGTCCTTACTAATTTTTATATAGTGATTAGCAATGACGTGATATATCATTGCCAAAAAGGGTCGATTTTCTCTATCATTTTCTAAAAATTCTAAAAATTCATGTAAGACAACTAAATCGCCTGAATCGTAATTAAAATTCTTGATTTGTTCCAAAAATGCATTTATTCTGTATTTCCTAGAAATACTTCTTTTCAAGTCAATTACTTTTTGAAAAGAGTTGTTAGCCATCTCTGGTATGTTTTTTAAATTATAAAGCTGCCCTTGAATGTATAAAAGTCTTCCTTTTTGTTCCTTGTTTTTTGTAATATCGACAGCTTTTTCAATAGATGTAATCGCCAAGTCTATTTCAGATTGATTAATATATAATTGAGCCAAAGTTGTAAGGGCTTCTAGGCGATCATCATTGTTTAAGTCCTTTTTTTGTAATAATAAGTTTAAATTTTCTAATGCAATTGCCTCATTTTCGAGTCTGAGATTAGTTTTAGCTTTCCATACTTTTGCTGTATTTATATTACTGCTACCAGGATATTTAAAAAGAACATAATTAAATGCTTCAATGGCAGGAATAAATCTACCGCTATAATACCTTGCTTTACCTAAAAGTATATATGCTTCATCTATTTGAGGATTTTTTTCCTTCCCTTTTACACTCATTCCGTGAGTTTGAACAGCTTTAATTGCTTTCTCTTCAGCTCTTTGTAAATCTGAATTTTGTTCATCATCCTCAATAGAAAAATCTTTAACATTGATTTGCTCTATTGGTAAAATTTCCCAAAAATTGTCGTAATATTTTGATTCAATATCATTTAGTGCGGTTTCATAAGCGACACCTCCATTAAACAAAACATTATATTTTGTATTTAAAGCATGCCAATTTCTGTTAATGAAACGGTCTTTTTTCCTAGAGCAACTAAAAATAATTAGTACTCCAGAGACAAAAACTAAAATATGTCTAAAAAACTTATTCAATTAAATATTTTATTTCTAATAACTCTTAACCTTGATTTATGGTATGCAAAGTTTGTAAAAATACTCATCTTTTTGAATAAAACTAATTATTTTAGGGGTTTTGATCTGTAGGATAACATGAAATTTTATTTAAGGAATTCAATTTTAGCGATCTATTAACAATCTATTAAATAGTTTCTTTAGTATTTTTGTTTAAAAATATTGTGTATGGCTTCATTTCATGAACTTATAATCTCCGACGTTGTTAAAGAAACGCCAGAAGCTGTAAGTGTTACTTTTGATGTTCCCTTTGAACTTAAATCTAAATATATATTCCTGCCTGGACAATACTTGACATTAGAATCACTAATAAATAATGAAAAAATTCGTAGAGATTATTCAATAAGCTCAACACCGTCAAGTGGGAACTTAACTGTAACCATTAAAAAAGTTAAAAATGGAATATTTTCGAATTATGCTAATGATTCGCTACGAAAAGGAAGTTTAATTAACGTCTCATTACCAAGGGGTAGATTCGTTTATGATAGCATTTCAAATTCTCCAAAAATAATTTTTGCTTTTGCAGCAGGTAGTGGTATTACTCCAATAATAAGTATAATTAAAACTGCTTTAGAAAATTCTACGAAAACTTCTTGTAAGTTGATTTATGGAAATAAATCTCCGAAAACAACGATATTTTTAAATGATCTTAATCATTTAAAGCAGGTACATAAAAATAGATTTGATCTTCAACTCGTTTATAGCCAAGCTCAAGTTGAAAATTCCTTAAATGGCCGAATTGATGCTGAAAAAACAGCTCATTTTTTACAGAATTTAAGCTCAGATCAAAAATCATTATCTAATTATTATTTATGTGGTCCTGAGAAAATGATTTTTAATGTTAAAAATGAACTTCTGAAGAACAATATTAAGGAAGAAAAAATACTTTTTGAATTATTTTCGTCTACATCTAGCTTAGAAACTAAAAATAATCTCAACTCAAATAATAGTTTTTGTGAAGCAACGATTCAGTTTGAAGATTCTACAGAAAAAATTAAGATTTTAAAAGATCAAACCGTACTTGATGCAGCTTTGTCAAAGGATATTGAAGTGCCTTACTCATGTAAAGGGGGCGTGTGTAGTAGTTGTATTTGCAGAATAAAAGAAGGCGGTGCTCAAATGAGGCAAAACAGTGTACTAACTGATAAAGAAGTCGAGGAAGGATTAGTACTAAGTTGTCAAGCAGTTCCAACTACAGCAAATCTAATAGTTGATTTTGATGATGTTTAAATGTTATTTTTAATAGCCTTTAAAACTTCGCTCTCTGGAATTGATGCAATAGCATTTTCATAATTTTTGGGGTAAATATTTCCGTAAATTGAAGTCGGTATTAATGGAAATGCACTTCTGTCGCTAAGCAAACAATTACTGAAAGGTTGATTAAATGGCTTAAAGCCAGCAAAAGGATGGGTAACTCCCCATAAAGTTATTACTTTAACTCCCATCATTGCAGCCATATGCGCATTACCTGAGTCCATGGATATCATTAATTTAAGGTGAGACATTAATTGAATTTCTTCTTCCATGGGAACCTTTCCAGAAAATGAAATTATTGAGCTAGATTGATTCGCTATTTTATCAAGAATTTTTGTTTCATTTTTTCCGCCACCAAATAAAACTACTGTATAATCTTTAGATAAAATATTAATAATATTTTTCATTTTATCCAATGGATAAATTTTTGATTTGTATGCAGCAAAAGGAGCAACCCCTATAAGTGATTTGGTATTAATTTTTATCATTTCTTTTAAAGACGAAGAAAGAACTAAAGGGGGTGGAAATTTTGGGTTTTCTAAATTAAGCTTTAATCCAAAAGCTCTTATTACATCTGCATAACGTTCTATAGTTGATTTTAAAGGCTTAAACGATTTGCCTTTTACTAACTTCTTCTTCTCAGATCTAGCTTTATTAATAGCCTTATAAGAATAGCCCAATAAAAATAATTTTAAAATTTTAGTTCTAAGTACATTGTGTAGATCGGCAATAAAATCAACATTTAAAGTCTTTATCTTTTTAGAGAGTTTTAATAGACCCAAAAGACCCCTATATTCGTTCTGAAAATCTACTCCAATTACATTGACCGTTTCAAGGTGCGAATATAGCGGGGTAAAATGCTTTTTTGTTAGGATTGAGATCTTTAGGCTAGGGTGTGAGTTTAGCATTTCTGAGATTACCGGTACTGTCATTGCTACATCTCCTAGAGAGGAAAACCGAATAATCAGTATATGCTTATTGCTGTTTTTCAATTATAAATTTACTTTTGAGACCGAAGCACTGGGTTAAGTTCATCATCGTTATACATCTTCATTTGCTTGTAAACTTTCATGAACTTGTTACCTTTTGAAATATCATCTAATAAATCATCAATTGCAGCTGATAGATCCTTTCTTTGCTCCAGTAAGATATTTAATTTAACCAAACACTTTTCTTTATGTGATTCAGAAGCATCTTCTCTTAAAGTTTCATGCTCCATGTGATAGATTTTTAAAGCTAAAATTGATAAGCGGTCAATTGCCCAAGCAGGACTCTCTGAATTTATTTTGGCTCCTTTTTTAGTTTCAACGTCTTTATATAAATTTAGAAAATATGTATCAATAAATTCAACTGTGTCAGTACGATCTTGGTTTGAAGCATCAATCATGCGCTTTAATTTTAATGCCTCTTTGGGATCAATATTAGGATCACGAATAATATCTTCATAAGCCCATTGAACTGTATCAATCCAGCATTTCCTGTATAATAGATGTTCAATTAAACTTGAATCCTTATCATATTTATTAATAAAAGGTTGGTCTACTGTATTTATTGCCTTGTATGTAAATATGGCTTCTTGGAAAATTGAATTAGCTATAACTGAAAACATAATTATATTTTAATATTACAAATATAATGCAATTTATTGCAGTCTTAATCTATTATAAAATTTGTTATAATCTTGAATAAGCTTAAAGCAATTATTGTAATTATAAAAAATTCTGAAACCAAATTTGTCCTTTGATTTTGAGTAAAATTTGCGGCAATTATTGAAATTGGAAAAAAAGAAAAAAGAAAATTTTGCGGCACGCTAATATTTGAAATTAACGACATTGTAATGCAACTCAAAAAAATAGAAAGAAGAATAATATACAATGGCTTCGATGGGTTAGGTTTGATTATAGTTTCACTAAAAGTTTGTGAAATAACCCAGCCGGAAAAAAGAAACATTATAAAAAATGAAATTTTTGAATAAAAATCGGATGTAAAAATAAAATTTATGCTGATTTGAGAATAATCCAATGTCATTTCAGGAACAGAAACATCAAATAATACATCTGTCATGATGGCTAAAAAAACTATTGAAAGAAAGCCTAAAGCCAAAATAATGAAGTGTTTAATACTATCTTTTCTCCATAAAAAAAATGTTATTAAAAAAGGAGCTATAAAAATTCCTGCCCATGGGAAGAAAAATACAGCAATACAAAGCCATATTCCAACATCAAAATATTTTTTTTTCAAATTTGACTTACTATTCAAACTTAAAATTCTTCTAAAAGCAAGAAGCATAAACATGTTAGAAATTATAATGTCTGAATTAGTTACAGAATCAGGAAACAAAAAAATGAATAGGCAAAAATAAAAAGCAGCAAAGCTATTATTCTGTGTTAAATTATTTTTCGTGATAATAAAAACAACTAAAAAGAATGAAATTATTAAACATAAAAACGTTATTGTAATTTTTAAAGTTCCTAAATTTTTAATTACATAAAATTGATTAAAAAAAATAAATGTAATTGCTAATAAAAAAAGGATATAGTGAAAAGGCCTAGATATTTTAAAAAACCTTGTTATCATTTTATTTGTTAACTATATTTGCAAAGTAAATATAAGCCTATTCTAGAAATTTGTGCTTTTATGATAACCTTTTAAACCTACAATATGAAAGATTTTTTTAACGGTATTCAAGAGCTTTTCGAAACTGTTTTGTTTGTTCCATTTAACACTTTGAGGGAAACTGAGTTAGAAAATTGGTGGATATCAAACATTGTAACATGGGTTTTTCTACTGATCCTAATAGTTAGCTTTTCTTACTGGATGCTTGAGTTAAAAAAATTTAGTGACAACAACGAAGAAGATAAAAGCATAAGCTCTCACTCTTTCTTATAAATCAAAGCCAAGGTCCTTTCTGTAATTAATTCCCTCAAAGCTAATCTTTGAAGCGGCACAATAGGATTCCTTTAAAGCTTCTTTAAAGTTATTCCCAAAAGCTGTTATTGCCATTACACGCCCACCACATGTAACTACCTTATGTTCATTTCTCTTAGCTCCTGCATGGAAAACAAGTGCGTTTTCCACTGAATCAAGTCCAGATATCTCCTTACCTTTTTCATAAGATTCTGGGTATCCGCCTGAGACAAGTACAACAGTTGTAGCTGACTTTGGATTAATGCTTAAGCTTATTTTGTCTAATTTTTGATCTCTAATTGCAATGAAAATTTCCATTAAATCTGTTTCAATTCTAGGCAATACCACTTCTGTTTCAGGATCTCCCATGCGAACATTATACTCGATTACCTTAGGTTCATTGTTGACTATAATTAATCCAATAAAAATAAATCCTTTATATGGAAGTAGGTCTTTTTTTAGACCATTAATTGTTGGCTTGATTATACGCGATTCAATTTTTGATAATAAAGCATCGTCAACAAAAGGAACTGGAGATATCGCTCCCATCCCTCCGGTATTTAAGCCTGTATCTCCTTCACCGATTCTTTTGTAATCTTTTGCTGTTGGAAGAACTTTATAATTCTTGCCGTCAGAAAGAACAAAACAACTTAATTCAATTCCGTCTAAAAACTCTTCAATTACAACTTTTTCACTGGCGGTACCAAACTTTGAGCCTATTAACATTTGATTAAGCTCTAGCTTGGCCTCGTCAAGGTTATCAATTATTAAAACACCCTTACCAGCGGCTAATCCATCTGCTTTCAAAACATAGGGCGGAGATAAACTATCCAAAAATTCGTAACCTTCTTCCAATTCTTCTCGCTTGAAGCTTTTATATGCTGCAGTAGGTATGTCATGTCTAAATAAGAATTTTTTTGCGAACTCCTTACTGCCTTCAAGTTCAGCAGCCGCTTTTTGAGGTCCAATAACTGACACATTTTGTAATAACCTGTCGTTCAAGAAAAAATCATGAATCCCATTAACCAGTGGATCTTCTGGACCAACCACTACCATGTCTATTTTATTAAACAAAACTGCTTTTTTAATGCCCTTAAAATCATTAACGTCAATTTGTAGATTTGTAGCTATCATAGCAGTACCAGAATTCCCGGGTGCTACAAAAACCTTTTTACAAAAAGGACTTTTAGAAATTTTCCATGCAATTGTATGCTCGCGTCCGCCTGATCCTAACACTAATACATTCATATCTCAATAAGCTTTTTCATCGCCTTGAATGGCTCTAATTATTGTTTTAATTATAATCTTAATATCCAAAAATAAAGACCAATTCTCTATATAAAATATATCAAACTTTACTCTACCTATTATGTCTTTGTCTGATTCAACTTCTCCTCGAAATCCACTTATTTGAGCTAAGCCCGTGATTCCTGGTTTAACAAAATGTCTAACCATAAACTTATCTACTTTATTAGCATAGAGGTCAGTATGGCTAAGCATGTGAGGACGCGGCCCTACAACGGACATATCTCCGACTAAAACATTTAAAAATTGAGGCAGCTCGTCAATACTAGTTTTTCTCATAAATCTACCTATTCTTGTAATTCTTTCATCCTCTTTTGAGACCTGAATCAAGTCAGCTTTATCGTTAATAATCATCGATCTGAATTTTATACAACTAAAAGATTTGTAATTATATCCATTTCTTAACTGCTTAAAAAATATAGGGCCCTTAGATTCAATTTTTATTAAAAAAGCCAATATCGGGGTTAACCATGACATTACAAATAAAATTACCATAATTGAAAATAGAATATCAAAAAGACGTTTAATAACTAAATTTATTGAGTCATCTAAAGGAATTGTTCTAAATTCTAATACTGGGACCAATCCATAAAAATCTCTTTTTAAGTCCTGATTCAAAACTGTATTTTGTTCAGGAATAAACTTAACCACCTTTAAGTTATTATCCGCAAATTTGGTAATTGATTTAATATCTTGCTCTTTGATTTCTGAAAGAGAACAATAAATTTCGTCAACTTCCTCTTTTTTTATGTAATTAAATAAAGCAACTAAATCAAGTGGTTTTGTTTTGCTCAAGGGAAATGTTTTTGTATTGACAAACCCTGCCTCTGGAGTATCTTCAAAAAACTTTTGAACATCTCTAGCCTGTTTATTTTCTCCTATAATTATTGTTTTACGGAAATTACCTTTAAAATAAGCTCTATATCTTTTCAAGAAAAAAAATAGAGAATACTTGCATAAAGAGATAAAAACAAATGAAAAAAGAACGTAATTACAAACTAAAAATGGACTTAAATTAAATTGAGGAAAAATCCCCGCGTAAGCAAACATGAATAAGGAAAAAAACAGAATTTGCCGAACTAGTAAAGTAAAAACTCTAATTACACTAGAATAACGATATACCTCATAAAATTTTGAAATAAAAGCAGTTATTATCCATCCTAAGGAAATAATAACAGTAAATTCTTGAAATGGGATGTTGTTGAAAAACCAATAAACTCCAATAAAAATGATGATGCTTAAATCTACAGTATAAGAAATTGGCTTAATTGCCCAAGAATAACGACCTTGTCTAAAATTACTCACCTAAGTTTTAATGTGTTTTGAAAAATTTTTATGTTCAACTTTTAAGAGTTTTGATTTTGGAATAGATTTAAAATATTTAACTGTTTCTAGCAACCCTTTCTGTCTATTAATTTTTGGGGACCAATTTAATATTTTTTTAGCTAAACTAATATCTGGTTGTCGTCTTTTTGGATCTCCTTCTGGTAATGGTAAGAAATCAATTTTTTGGTTTATTTTATTAAAATTTAATACTTCTTTTGCAAAATCTAAAACAGTAATTTCGTCTGGGTTACCAAGGTTAACTGGATAGCTATAATCACTAAATAATAATCGATAAATACCTTCAATCAAGTCATCTACATAACAAAATGATCTTGTTTGTGATCCATCACCAAAAACTGTAAGATTTTCACCCCTAATAAGTTGACCAATGAATGCTGGTATTACACGTCCGTCATTCACCCGCATCCTTGGACCATATGTGTTAAATATTCTAGCAATTCTTACTTGTAACCCATGAAAACGATGATATGCCATTGTTAGCGATTCTTGAAAACGTTTGGCCTCATCGTAAACTCCTCTTGGGCTTATAGAACTTACATTTCCAAAATAATCCTCTTTTTGTGGATGAATTTTAGGATCGCCATATATCTCTGAAGTAGACGCAATCAAAATTCTAGCATTTTTTGATTTTGCGAGACCCAATAAATTATGAGTTCCTAGCGAACTTACCTTTAGTGTTTGAATTGGAATTTTCAAATAATCAATAGGGCTGGCTGGGGAAGCAAAATGTAATATAAAATCAATTTCTTGGTCTAATCTTATGTGTTTTGTAACATCATGTTCAATAAAATTAAACTTTGGATTAGAAAGCAGGTGGCTAATGTTATCTATATCACCCGTAATAAAATTATCCATACCAATTACATGAAATCCATCTTTGATAAAGCGATCACATAAGTGTGAGCCAAGAAAACCAGCAGCTCCTGTAATTAAAATATTTTTTAGCATATAATTCTCAAATATAATTAGTTTGATTATTATGAGTAATCTAAAGATCAGAAACTTTAATCACAATAAATCAATTTTTTCCAGAAATCTACTTAAAACATTATTTTTAGAAAAATTAGCAACAACGTAATCATTGGCTGATCTTCCCATTTCCAACATTTTAATAGGATCTTCAATTAAATTATCTAGTTCAGCTATTACCTGATCCGAATAACAATTAAAAAACATCCCTGGGCAACAAGAATTAAATATGGTCTTTATCTCAGAATTGTCATTACCAATTATTAAAGACGGCTTTGAGCTTGCCATCATTCCCAAAACTTTTGATGGCATAACAGCATCCATTACATCTGCCTTTTGAAACAAGATGTGAATATCTGCGCTTCTCAATAAACTTGACAACTCATTTAATGGAACTGGAGGAAAATACTTTACGTGAGAAAACGATTTGATGTTGTCCAGTAACCAATTCTTCTTTGCTCCATCTCCTACAACAGTAATATCATACTTTTTTGAGGATGTTTTTTTACAAAATTTTAAAAAAGTCTCCCAGTCTTGTTTCTCTCCAATATTACCTGAATACAATACTTTAACTTTTTTAGTCTCTAAATATCTGTGGGTAGTAAACTTAATTTCTTTCTCATTATCAATCCAGTTCGGTAAAAAAAAAGATTCAGAATCAGATTTCTGCTTTAGAATCTCTTTCATTCCTTGGCTTATTGTG
This sequence comes from Flavobacteriaceae bacterium, assembly GCA_038106885.1. Lineage (GTDB taxonomy): Bacteria > Bacteroidota > Bacteroidia > Flavobacteriales > Flavobacteriaceae > UBA3537. The sequence goes on from JAYNFX010000003.1 coordinate 49,870, forward strand.
CTTGCGATATCTGCACTGTTCAATAGCATCTTTTCAAGATACATTAAAATTTTATGTAATAGGCTGTTTTTTGAGTTTAAACCAGATTGCTTAGCAATATCAAATTCAAAGTCTTGTACGTGTACCCATAGTTTGGATCGGTAACGAATCTTTAAAATTAACCCCAATAGAATTGAAGTTGTAAATGGAACTATAGATATTATTAAGTCGGGGCTTTTTTTAACTTTAAATAGATTAATGAAATTACCAAAAGTAAAAGAGATAAGGTGAACAATCCTTTTAAAAAATGTTGGGTTTTTTGGCACATATTGCTTACTCCTCAAAACTCTAACTCCATTGATTTCTTCCTCAAATAAATAAGGCTTTGTTTTATATTCTCTTTTAATTTCCCATGCTGGGTAATAAGGAAACCCAGTGATAACTGTAACGTTGTGTCCTTTCGATACAAGCGCCTCTACTTTTTGTGTAGTATATAAGCCTATTGCGCTATCCTCCGGGTAATAATTAATCCCAATTACTATAATATTTTTAGCCAAATCACCTTTCTTTTAAATATTTTGCAGGGCTACCAATATATACTTTTTTTGGATCTAAATTGGTGAATACAGAGCTTCTAGCGCCTACAACGCAAGAATTATCTATTGAAATACCTGGCGCAACATAAACATCTGTCGCAAGCCAACACTCTGAACCAATCGTGATTTTTTTTGAATAAATAGGGAAAGACGGGTCATCATATTTATGAGATGCTGTACATAAATAACACCTTTGCGAAATTACTGTGTTATTTCCAATTTCAATTTCTCCTAATGAGTAAAGTACTGCGTTGTCACCAATCCAGCTATACTCTCCAATGCTCACTTTCCAGGGATAAGTGATCTTTGCAGAAGGTCTGATCAAAACATTTTTTCCAATTTTTGCGCCAAACAATCTTAATAAAATTCTTCGCCAGGCAAACATAAATTGAGGGGAAGTCTTGAAAAACAATGAATAAACAATAAACCAAAGCTGTACAATAAAAGCAGAACGCCCTCTAAAATTGGTAGGTGTCTTATATGTTTTTAAATTTTGAATCAATTGTGTAAATATAATTTAAGTATCGAGTGTCTGCGAATATATAAAATAGATATCTATTTTATAACTCTAGTTATTTAGATTTATTGTGAGATTGAAACAAAGGGTGTCTAAAGAGTAGACTTAAAATATCAATTTATTTTTCATTAAATATCTTAAGAATTCCAGAAGTAAAGCCATCTTCTGAAAATTTCTTTCTTGCGTACTGTAAGTTTTTTAGGCTTATTGACTCTAACTGATTCATTGATTTTGATAACTCTAAAAGCCCCTTAAACAGGCTCTTACTATCCCTCTTTTGTACAAACAAGCTGTTTTTTTTACTACATATGTCTGGAATTCCTGCATGATTAGTAGTAACAATAAAATTACCAAACCCCATAGCTTCTATTATTGATATTGGTTGACCTTCCATAGGATAATAAGTAGGAAGACAAAACACATTGCCCCAACTTAAAAGCTCTGTTTTTAATTTGCCACTAACAACACCTAAATATTCTGTGTTGTCCAAAATATTTATTTTTTCTAAAAGATCATTTTGGTCGTCTGGGATACTCCCTGCAATTTTGGCCTCAAACGGAATCTCGGCTGAAATTAAGGCATCCAATGCGTCCAAAAATTCAAAAATCCCCTTTTCTGGAATTAGATTACTCATAAAAAAAAGTCTTAGTTTAGAAAAATCCTTTTTTTCAAAGACCTTGTTTTGAGGAATAATTAATGATTCTTGAACGAAATTATGCTGGATGAAAATCCTGGATTCTTCTAAAAAAGGCTCTAGTAATGGCTTTAGAGATTTTGATAAAACAATACCTTTTGAAAAAGCCTTTAAAATGGGTTTAATTATGATCTTTTTTAATAACCCCATTTGATTGTACGAATCCTCTAAATAACCTCCTTTTACGTGTACTACTGAAGTTTTTCTTAGAACTTTTGCAAATAATACAAATGGGGCATATTTTAATACTCCAAAAAATGTTTGCCCGATTGTACAATAAATAATATCAGCAAAAAAAACTTTATATAAACTAAAATAGTTTTTTAAAAAAGATAACTTTTTAAAATTCCAAGATCCTTGTGCAGACTGAACATTTGACCCTGAAGAAGCATCTATCCTGGACACTTTAATTCCTCTAGATTTTATGCCTTTTTCTAGAACTAAGTTTGATAAACTTACTCCAAACAAAGGCTCTGGAAAGGGCCCAATTATTAAAATGCGTTTGTTTTTAATAGGCATAAGTCGAAACTATTGAATTGGTGTTGTGTTGATCTTTAATTTATTATAAACGATTCTAGATGCGCAAAGTTGAAATAAAATATTCGAAATTGAAAACCCAATTGCCATTCCCAATGCCCCAAGTTTAAAACTTAATGAAACCCCTATTAATAACCCGATTCCGATTAAAATAAAGTATGGTTTTATGTAATAATTAGCAAGACCGGACATTTCAATAACGCTATCAGCCTGTCCAAAAAAAGAAGAAATAAAATACCCCGTACTAATAACTATAACAATCGGGTAGGAGTAGATAAATTCCGGTCCAAAAAGAGCTAAAATATCTCTACCAAAAATTAGTAATAATGATAAAATAATTACACTTGAAAAGAAACCAACGAAAGACGATCTTTTTACGTGTTTTGAAAGACTTGTTTTATCATTAAAAGATCTTGCAATAACTGGGGCATAAGTGGCTTTTAAAGCTTCAATAGCAATCATCATTAGCATTGCGACTTTTAGACCAATGTCATACTTCGCAACTTGATCTGGAGGACATATTAAGGACAGAAAAAAGCGGTCGCCCCATAAAAAAAGAACCGTCACATAAGATTTTAACATAAGAGGTTTGTTATATGACGAAAAACTAAGAGGTATTGCCTCGCTACTATTCTTATTCAATGAGAATTCTTTTTTAGTCCAAAAAATTGAAAATATAAAAAGTATACTTATAGCTACAAAATGAGATGTATAAATTACACCAACTGAAACTTCATTAAATACAAAATACAAAACACATAGAACACATAAGCTTAAGAAAATTCTGCCCGTAATATTTAAAAAAGCATATTTAATGATACTTGATATAGCTCTTAATTTAGATGAATTTAGGTGAATCATAACCATAACTGGTATAGAAAGAATAATCATTGTTATCCCGTACTTTGTCCCTGGGAAAAAATTGGAAAACTGGAAAACTACAATCAATATAAGAGCAATTATTATTGATATATAAAAAACTTTACGCTCAAGCTTTTGAATCCATATTGGAACACCGATAGACTTAAAATCAGAGAATATCTTAACAAAGTGCACATCTATACCAAACTTAAGTAATACGCAAAGAATCATTAAAATTGATAGTGCTTCGACAAAAATACCATAATCTTGAGACGAGAAAAGCTTTATTAGAAGCAAAGAAAATATATAATTAGAAATGACCGACAAGCCTCTCATTGCAATGAACCCAATTGTTTTTCTTTGGTTTACATCGTTTACCAAACGCATCACTTTGACTAAAATCTTATTTAGCATTTGCTTCTTTCTTTTTAAAATTATCTACTTCTTTAAATGCAAAAAAGTTTAGTAAAAATGAAAACAGTAAAATTCCATTTTGCTTCTCAATAAAATTCTCAATCAGCGCCATTGTAAAAAACAAAAATAAAACTGAAAAATAAATAAAATCTCTAGAATTAACAGCTTTTTTAAAGCTAATTACAAATATCGATAAGAGTGAAATAAAACCCATTATCCCGCAAGACAGCCATGCCCCTAAAAATTGGTTGTGAGAGTTAAAATAGGCGCTATTATTTTCAACATAAAATTTAGATAAGATATCTTTTACATCTCCTATTCCGTGGCCAAAGATTGGAGCCTTGGATATTGCTTCCAAAGAAAAATTATATATTCTAAGCCGAGTTGAAGTTGAGCCTATGTTGTTTAAATCAGGATTTAAGATTACCGATAAAAATTCATAAAAACGCTCTTTTAACAACTGATTTGAAAAAATTAATGCTACAAAAATAATTAGCATTAAAATAAAATAACCTAATCCCTTTCTTTTCTTTAAAGAAATAAAGTAAACTACAGAAATAATTGCCGATATCAATATTGGACCCTTTCTAGCCAGCAGTATAAGTTGACAAAACAGAAATGCAATTGAAATAAAAAATAAAAATTTGGTAAAACTATGCTTCAGAGTTTTATAAATTGATGTTGAAAAAATTAACGAAATCACTACTAACATAGAAGCGTAAAGAGGGTGCATTGAATACTTTCCGAATTTTACAGTAATTCTTTCTGGATAATGCAACAAATATGTTTTTGTGAAAAATCCTTTAAACAAAGAATAAATTAAAATTGCTGAGAAAAAAAGTATAGTTGAAATAAAGAAAAGCTCATAAAACCTTTTTTGTATTAGCGCGTGTTTAATGTCGTTTCTAGTATAAACAGCGTAAAATGTCAATGGCATAATTAACATAGGCGAGATGCTTAAAAGATTTTCTGTTCCCTCACTAAAATTATCTGTATAAAAAATACTGATAAACATAAAAACAAAGTATAGAATATTGATAATTAATATTTTTAAATACTTTTTTTGACTATTCAATTTTGGTTTACAAAAAAAATAGATCGCAACTAAAGAGAATATTAAAAATGGTATATTTCTGAAATTAAAAGGAAGCAGTACTGAAACGGAGAATAATATAACTCCTAAGTTAAACAAATTTAAAAATAATTTATTCCCACTCATCTATCTAAAAAGTCTAATTAAAAACTTAGGAACAAAATAAATACTAAGTAAGGGGCCTATGAAATAGGAAACACCATTTGTTAAATCGCCTCTTAACAAAAACAATAAATGAAGGGCAAAATAAAATGCTATAAACTCCTTAAAATAGTTCTTGGAAATCATCCAAGAAATAAACTTAACAATAAAATATGCTAAAATAATTGCCAAAAGAACTACGCCAAAAACCCCTAAATTAATATACCCCTCTGAAACAATAGCATTTGATAGGTTAGAATAATCCCTCGGCGTAGTGTTCATAAGATATTCTCCTATTAATTCACCTGTTGAAGTTGGTTTTGATGCCCAAATGCTGCGGGGTATAAAAAACAAAATAACACCTAACAATTGATATCCCAAAGCAATGCCATTTATTTCTACATATTCTAAGGTTGCTAATATATTTGAAAAAGCATCATAATGAAGTGACTCAAATGCACCAGAAATAGTTCCAAACCTTAAAAATGATTCATATAATAATTCAGGTTTTTCAACAATCTGATCAAGATTTGCATCAATATGAGTTAGTGACGACATTAAAGGAAACATAATGACCATTGATAAAAACAAAAAAAGGAAAAATTTAGAATTAGAGTCTAAAAGCTTAGGGTAAAACAAATAAATTAATGCTATGTAAATTGGGCCAAGAGTGTTTCTTTTTTCAGTAAAGATATTTTTTAAAAAAAGCAGCATCACAATAAATACTAATAGACAAATAAAGATTACTATCGTATTTGTACTTAACTTATTTTTTTCCTTCAAATATGAAATTGATGCAACAACTCCAGCTAAGGGTAAAAAAAATAAAAACTTTTTCCTTAGTAATAGAGAAGAGACAGACTCACTTTTCGCATTTGTAATGTATATCGATTCAAAAATGTTGGTTATTACATATTCATAATTAAAACAAACTACTAGAGTACATAATAAAAGAATTACCAAAATTGCTATCGTTGAGTGCTTATAAAAAACAAGCTTTTCATCTAATAGTAATGAATTTACAAGCCTCTTTTTCTTAAAGTATATATAGCTTAAAAAGAATGTAATGTTAAATATTATTATTAGAATATTTGCTGTTATAACGGTTGATGTGTTAAAAATAAAGTCATTAGGAAAACGGGAGTTTGCAAGACTAAGTGAGGATATTTGAAATACTGGTGCAATGAAAAAAAACAGGTAGTTAAAAATTACATAAGACCCTAAAAATGGAGAAAACACCCTTTCTATGTTTAGATGATAATAAGCAATTATCGTGATAACACTAAAACTTAAAAAAAATGAAATCCAAACTGATACATTTGTGTTAAATGACACAAAAGCTAATAAACTAACGCACAAATACAAAAAAGTAACTATTGTTTTTAGTCTCATTTTATCAAAAATAAAGCTTATTGAAAAAGACTAGCGCTAGCCCTATTAGCTTAAAGCTCTTAAATTGTGGGTTTATATTTTTCCAAATATTTTAAAAATTCCCTTGCTAACATTATTAAAAACACTAAAGAAAGAATAAGCACCGGATAAAAAACTTTTATAGGTAATGCTAGTCCAAGAAAATCTTTAGTATGATCTACAAAACCGCTGTCCTGTTTACTTGAAATTAAATCAATTATATTTTCTTTGTCTTTTAATTTTCTTTCAACAGTAACGATATCTTCCCTTAAATCAATATCGTTCATAAATAAATCAAATTCACGAGTTTTTTCATTCTCAGTATTGCCCTCAAATGTAATACCTACATCACTAAGCCTGTTGGAATCCATTTGCATTACCTTTTTATAAGTCTCTTGTAGTGAGTCAGATTGTTTTAACGCTTTTACTAGTGCTTGCTTAGTTTGGGTTAACTCTAAAATGTCTTTTTTTTGTTCGTTAACAAAAAACTCATTTGTTAAGATATTACCTACTATGTTATTAAAAACACTATTAAAATTAGCTCTAGTTTTAGACTTTATGCTTATTTGTTGAAAAGGGTGTCTATATTCATTTATATTGTTTACATATTCATCATATTCAACCTTAGATAGTGCTAATGAGTCTAAATCTTCCACATAATCATTAAACATAATTAACAAATCGTTATTGGTGATTACTGGTTCAATGTCGAAGCTAACAACCTCCTTAGAGGACTCTTCACTTAAGCCTAAAACATCTCCTAAAATTTTGTAATCTCGGTCTTTTAAAAGACCGTTATAATAGTCGATAGATCCGTAAAGGTTTTCGCCTGTTTGATAGTTTTGACGAACTGTAATTGTTGACTTATAAATTGGATCTGAAGTCTCTTCCAATACAAATCCCGAAATAAGCCCCGTAACTGCTGCTATAGAAAACACTACAGTATGTTTTTTTACAAAAAAAACAACCCACACAAAACCAAAAAAAAGATTCTTAAAAATGGATGCGATGAATTGAAAAAAACGGTTGAAGGTATTACCTATCATCACAAAAAGTTGTCCTAAGTCTACTTCTTCGTTTTGTTGTCTGCCTTTGTTGGTCATAATATTAATTTTTGTTAGTTGGTTTTTAGCATTTAAGGTAAGTAACTAATATAATTTTAACGTGTAACAAATGATTATATTGTTTATATTAAAATATAAAATCGTTCTGTTTAACCTTGACAAATATAAGCTAATTGATAAGATCGTTAGAATATAAAAAATCTGCTATTTTTCTGTCATTTGATAAGCGTGGTATTTTATTTTGCCCCCCAAGCTTTCCTACGGATTTCATATAAATTTTGAACCCTTCTTGTTTAACGACAGTTATTTTTAGGGGTCTTAAAACCTTTCCAATTATTAGATCTGAATAATATGTGTTCTGTTTTACCAGTTCAGAGTTTAATTTCTCTGCAAATTTATTAAAATTGGACGGGGGATTGTCAAACTCTATAAGCCATTCATGATAAGGCAGCCCTTTAATTGGGCTTATTTCAGGTGCTACAGTAAATTCTGAGACACTTATTTCAGAGTCCAAGATTGATAAAGATAGTGCTTGCTCAACTTCTTTGGCTATTACATGCTCTCCAAAAGCTGAAATAAAATGTTTAATTCTTCCGCTAACAATTACTCGATAAGGTGATGTCGAAGTGAACTGAACGGTATCTCCAATGTTATAAGCCCAAAGACCCGCATTAGTAGAAATTATAATTACATAATTAACACCAATTTTTACATCCTTGATAGTTATTCTTTGGGGGCTTTTATCAAAGAATTTATCTGCTTCAACAAACTCATAAAAAATTCCAGAATCAAGTTGAAGCAACATCCCCTTCTCTTTTTGAGAATCTTGAAATGCAAAAAATCCTTCACTTGCAGGATAAAGCTCAATACTATCAAATTTTCTACCAATTAGGTTTTCGAATTTAGTCCGATATGGCTGATAGTTCACTCCGCCGTATATAAATAAATTAAAATTTTTAAAAATATCTCCAACCTTTTCCTTCTTAACATCAATAAGCTTCTCAAAATACATTTGAACCCAGGACGGAATACCTGCAATAACAGTCATGTTTTCAGTAACTGTTTCATTTACAATATGATCGACTTTTGTCTCCCAGTCCTCAATACAATTTGTCTTCCAACTAGGCATCCTGTTCTTTAATAAATAAGATGGCACATAATGTGCAGATATTCCAGACAATCTGCCGGTCTTGATCCCATTTTTTTCACTAAGTATTGGGCTACCTTGCAGAAAAATCCACTTTCCGTCAACAAAATTAGAATTGCCTGTTTCATTTATGTACATTAAAGCGGCATTCCTTGAAGCTTCGACTTGATATTTAATTGAAACATCCGTTATTGGAATGTATTTGGAGCCGGAGGTTGTTCCAGAGGTTTTTGCAAAATATAGAGGCTTCCCATTCCAAAGCACATCTGATTCTCCGTCAATCACCTTTTCTATATAGGGTTTAAGTCCTTCATAATCACGAATTGGAACTCTAGATATATAATCTGAATGATTATTAATAGATTTAAAGCTATGATCTGTTCCAAACTTAGTGTCTATTGCCGATTTAATTAATTTTTTAAAAACACGATCTTGAGTATCAATTGGATTTGAAGCCCAATTATTAACCCTTCTTGCTATAATCGCAGCAAAAATCTTCGCAAAAAGTGATCTTATAGAGCTCATTTTCTAATGCTAAAAATTAATAAAATTTGTTGGGTCAATTGGATTGCCATCACTCCAAAGCTCAAAATGTAAATGAGGGCCAGTACTTAATTCACCTGAAGAGCCCGAGCGAGCGATTACTTCTTGTGACTTCACAAAATCTCCTTGTTCTTTAGTTAAAACTTCATTGTGTTTATAAACAGACAGCATTTGGTTCCCATGGTCAATTATAACTACAAATCCCGAATCTGAAGTCCATGATGCTAAAACCACCCTTCCATCCGCAACTGCCTTTACAGGTGTACCCTCAGAAACTGCTATATCTACCGCATAGTGCTGTATATTAACATCATACCCTGAGCTAATTATCCCTTTTAACGGAGGCAGAAAAACAAAATTTTTAACAGAGGTTGCTGACTCGAATAAGTTATACTTATCTTCATTATCTACTTTAATTCTTAAAATCGAATCTGCTTTTGAAGGATATAATTTTAATGAATCTTCATCAGCTCTTACTGAAGCATAGATAGAGTCTTTGTCAATTGATTCAAATGCAGCTTCACCACTTAACACCATCTTTATAGAATTAATATAACGATCATTCATTTTTGCAATTTGATATAATGAATCCGTCTTATTTTCAAGGTAAATGGCTTGAGCTTGAAGTTTTGGAGAAGTATAACCGGGTATATATTCTCTTAATGGAGTAAAGGCAATAAAAATTGTTGTTAATACAATCAATATTATTATAGAAAAAGAAGTAAATATAAACACGTTTAGCCTTGTAAGCCTGACGGCAAGTTTCTCTTCAAAGGTGTCTTCATTAAGAACTACCAGCCTATACTTGTGAAGTAATTTTTTACGTAGCTGCTTCTTATTTTTCTTTTTCCCTGTCATCATAAACAAAATTAAATAAAATTTGTGCTACAGATATTAATTCAACACTAAAAATTAAATTAGTATATTTTTAATAGATAATTATTAACTTTGCAGTATAAAATTATCTAATGATGTCTCTATTAAATTTACCACTAGCGCTTGGCCCATGGCAAATCATCTTAATTGCTATTGTAATACTACTCCTCTTTGGTGGAAAAAAAATTCCTGAACTTATGAAAGGCCTTGGGGGTGGTATAAAAGAGTTTAAAAAAGCTAGTAAAGAAGAAGAGGAAGATTCTAAGGACAATTAAATTCTCCTTTTTTAACCTTATCTCACTAATCTAAAGTGATTGAGCGTATAATAGTTTCTAGCTCAAAAATATAATCACGTTTAGTTCTAGCTGGAGCATAAACAAATCCTTCAGCAATTAACAGACGGTTGTTGTTAGTGTCAATAAAACAATAGTTGACAAATGGCCCTGACATAAAAGCGCCATCAACTTTCCATAAACTTTTTGTTTGAAAAACTGAAGCCCCTGACAATTCTGTCATAAATGATAGCGGTTTATATGATTGCTCTGTAGTCATATAGTCTCCCTCCTTCGGCCCTGGAATTTCCATCTTAGAGATGGAATCTCTGGATTTAATTATGAACTCTTGAAAAGAGGAGTTGTCATTAAAATTTTTGATTGGAAGACTGTAAAGAAGTAAATTTAAACTGCCATTTTCAGTATCTCTTCTGATCCAAGAAAAATGCTCTTTTTGCTTGGCAATTCTATAAGCAGATGAGAATTTTATATCAATCCCCAATAAACTTTTGATACTTTCACTATTATAAAGCGACTTGCTAATTCGTCTTTGCTTTTCTTTGAACTCAACTGATCTAAAAGTTGATATTATCTCTTCAGACTTATTTCTTATTAGTTCAATAATTTTGCTTTGGTTAGGAGCGCTTATTACAGCCACAATTTGAGGAGACGCATAAGGGTCTTTATAGTATTTAACTTCACTAATTTCAGATGTTTGAATTTTTAAAACAATTCTATTTCTCCTAACAAAATCTGAAAATACAGCAGTTGGAACATGTCTTAATTCAAAATAAGGCTCAGCTTGTGGAAGCCCATAGATTTCAGAGCCTATATTGCGCCTTAAAGCATCTCCTACTGGTCCATCCCAAAGATCGTCACCAGAAACAACAAGGAGGTTATTAATATTCCCCGACGAACTAGGCTTATAAGTTGAATTAGGCTTGGATTCACTACAGCTGAAAATTAAAAAGAAAAAAAGGAGTATTTTTAATGTTTTCATATTAAATTAATATTACTTGGTCAGGCTTAGCTTCATTCCAGGTTTTAAATCTTTACTGCTAATATCATTCCACTTTTTAAGATCCTCGACAGAAATATTAGGAAGCTTTTGAGCAATAGTCCAAAATGAGTCTCCTTTTTTTACTGTATAATAATTGTTATTTGGTGTTATATCTGTCTCAACACCATTGTTTATGTCGAGTTTAACATCTGTACTTTTTGTGTAAATAATTAATCTATCTCCCACATTTATAAGATCATTTTTTAAACTATTCCATTTTCTTATATCCTTGATTTTCACCTTAAATTTTTTGGCAATTTTTCCTAGATAATCACCTGATTTTACACTGTATCTAATTCTAGAATTCATTTTATAAAATTTAGGCAATGGCTTTTCTCTTTTGTCAAACTCATTTTTAGAAAAAGCATAAATTTCGTCTTCATTTGCTAAAAACTTTCCTAAGGTAGGCTTGGGTAAACGAAGTGTTTTGCGTTTACCTTTTATATATGGAACAATATTTAATTTATAAGACGGATTTAAAAACTCTAAAATTTCTTTTTCTATGTTTAAAGCATCTACTAGATGGTTAAAATGAAGCATCTCTTTTACTAAAACAGTATCCGTTTCTATAATAGAAAAGGGGGCTGGTTTGTTATGGAAACCGTGCTGATCCGCAAATTCAAAAATATATAATGTAGCAAAAAAAGCGGGAATGTAATTCGCTGTTTCTTTTGGTAAAAACGGTCTTATATTCCAATAATTTCTATAACCGCCTGATCTTCTCATTGCTTTAGTTACATTTCCAGGGCCAGAATTGTACGCAGCTAAAGCAAGGCTCCAATCGCCAAAAATATCGTAGAGCTTATTGAGATATTTAGCAGCTGCTTTAGTTGATTTTACAGGATCAAATCTTTCATCAATATAACTGTTAACCTCAAGACCATACATTTTTGATGTGGAAAACATAAATTGCCACAAACCAGAAGCTCCAACAGGCGATTTAGCCTTAGGATTCAAAGCAGATTCTACAATTGATAAATATTTGATTTCTAAAGGAGCGTTATGCGCGTCAAGTACTTCTTCAAACAGCGGAAAATAATACTGGCTCCTTTGCGCTAATCGCTCAAACGACTCCTTTCGTGTTGCAAGATAATTATTAATAATGTTCTCCAAAACTGGATTATATTCTATATTAAAAGGGGTTTTTGAATTTAAAAGTTCCAGCCTTTTAATTAGCGTGTCCTTGTGGACTTTAGATAGATAGTTTTTTTCAATACTATCATTTGTCTTAATATAACTAGCCTGAAAAATTCTCTTATCAATCAATGAATCTAAAAGATCAACTTGTTTAAACCCCTTTAAAATTATTGCTGTAGTATCTACTATTTTTTTGGGCTCCTGTCCATATAAATTAAAAAACGTTAATAAGAAAAATAGCGCTAATTTTCGCATGAAAATATATTAATTTGAAATTGCTGCAATTCCTGGTAATACTTTCCCCTCAAGACTTTCTAACATAGCACCCCCGCCTGTGCTGACGTAACTTACCGATTTATCAAAATTAAATTTCTTCACGGCCGCTACTGAATCCCCTCCACCAACTAAAGAAAATGCACCTTTTTGAGTCGCCTCTGCAATAGATTTCCCCAATGCAACAGTCCCTGTCGAAAATGTGTCCATCTCAAAAACTCCTAAAGGACCATTCCATAAAATTGTCTTACAACTTTGAACTACGTCGTGAAAAATGGCTTTACTCTTTGGACCACAATCCAAACCCTGCCATCCACGTGGAATATTATCGATTTCGATAATTTTTGTTTGAGCCGAGTTATTAAAATCATTTGCCGCCAATACATCTACAGGAAGATGAACTTTTACATTTTTCTCAGCCGCTATCTTTAAAATTTCAAGCGCTAATTCCTGCTTATCCGTTTCACAAATAGAATCACCCACTAAACCTCCTTTTGCGCTCACAAAAGTAAAAGACATTCCGCCTCCTATGATTAAATGATCTATTTTATCTAAAATATTTTCTATTATGGTAATTTTCGATGATACTTTTGCTCCTCCCAGGATGGCTAAAACTGGTTTCTCTCCTTTGCTCATAACCTTTTCTAAACTCTCAATTTCTTTAGCTAAAAGATATCCGAAACACTTATCGTTTGGAAAGAATTCGGCAATAACCGTTGTAGAGGCATGAGCCCTATGGGCAGTTCCAAAAGCATCATTAATATAGAAATCACCTAACGACCCCAATGCTTTTGCAAAGTCATAATCGCCTTGTGTTTCTTCTTTGTAAAACCTTAGATTTTCTAATAACATAACTTGACCAGGCAATAGGTTCTCTGCGGTTTTATTTGTCTTATCTCCAATACAGTCCTCTGAGAAAATAATGTTAACTCCTATTATTTCTTCCACTTTAGATACGATATGTTTTAACGAAAATTTATTTTCGTTTTCGACCGGCCTTCCAAGGTGAGACATCAAAATACAACTACCACCATCCTTTAAGACCTTCATAATTGTAGGTTTTGCAGCTCGTATTCTAGTGTCGTCGGTTACATTGTAAGATGAGTCAAGAGGCACATTAAAGTCTACACGAATTACCGCTTTTCGTCCTTTAAAATTGGTTTGTTCAATAAAAGTCATTGGAAGGTTTAGATTAAAATTAATTTTACGAAAGCCAAAGGTAAGTATTTATTTAAGTAGAAAAAATTCATTTTTTACATGTCCGAAGGAAATTTATATCACTAATGATAAGTATCAAATTGCCTGTAAAGACTAAACCCCTATATTTGTAAAAAAGGGCAATTAAATATGATTGGGCATAATGATTTAATGCAGCAGTTTAGGGATAATATTGTTAATGGCCGTATGCCACATGCCCAAATTTTTGAAGGTAAAAACGGCTACGGGACACTGCCCTTTGCTATGTCGTATGCAAAGGCTGTCGTTGAAAATAGTTATCAAAACCAGCTAACAGTTGACCCTTTAAACCATCCTGATATTCATTATTTTTTCCCTGTTATTAATAGAGGAAGTTCAAGCTCACCTAGCACCTCAAAAGACTATCAATTAGAATGGAAAAACTTCCTTGAAAAATCACATTACAGCTATATTGAGGAATGGTATAACTTCATTGATGCAGGAAACAAGCAAGGTATAATTACTGCGGATGAAGCACAGAATATTATAAAAACCCTCTCTTTAAAATCATATTCTGGAGGGCATAAAGTACTAATCATTTGGCATGCGGAAAAAATGAACATAGCATGCTCAAATAAATTATTAAAATGGATTGAAGAACCAAATCAAAACACTTGTATATTACTGATTACTGAAAAAAGTGATGATTTAATCAAAACAATTCGATCGCGCTGTCAAATAACAAGGATCGGAAAAATAAATCCAGAAGATATGACTCAAGAGCTGGTAAAAAGAGGGTTTGATGAAATTAATGCGAAATTAGCGGCCAATAAATCTAAAGGCGACTTCAACAAAGCAATTCAGATATTAGATGAAAGAGAATACAATGAGGAATTCGAAAAACTTTTTATTGAATGGGTCAGAACCTCATTTAGCGCAAAGACAAATAAAAAGTCTATAAACAAATTAATGGAATGGAGTGAGAAAATATCTAAACTAGGAAGAGAAATAGAGAAACAATTTCTAGAGTATAGTTTAGAATTTTTTAGACAAGCAATGGTTCTAAATTATAATGCTGGAGAACTAGTAACATTAAAAATAAAGGACAGTTCTTTCTCGTTAAAAAAGTTCTCTTTGTTTATTAGCGGCAAAAATATTGAAGGAATTTTTGATGAAATTGAAAAAGCCATTTACCATATTGAACGAAATGGTAATCCCAAAATTATTTTCACAGACCTCTCAATAAAGCTTACTAGGCTTCTACATAATAAATAAAATAGTTCAAATCTATTAAAAAAAATAATTTAATAATTTTTAACTATTCGAATTAGGGTTTTTTAAGCTCGTTTTAGGACGTTTAAATTTTATAAAAAGCAAGTTTAATAAACAAAGTTTAAAAAGGCTTAAAAAGGCTTAAAAAGGCTATTGTCTTTTAATCACATAAATTAGTGAGGAATATTCTTTTGAAAAAATTGCTTTAATGTTTGAAAGAAGTCCGATTAAAATTCCTTTGATGTAGCTAATTTTTCCGAATTTATATTTCGTTGACATTAGGCTAATGTAAAAAGAATCGAAAATCATTGGATGGATAGATTCAATTTTCAGACCATGTTTTTTAAATAATTTAGAAATAGAGCTTCTTGAAAAGTGCCATAAATGTCTAGGAACATCATACCCTGCCCAATATTCTTTAAAATAATCCGCATCATAACTCTTAAAGTTAGGGACAGCAACTACAATTCTACCGTTGGACCCTAGAAGACCTTTTATCCTTTTAATTTCGTAATCTAGATCGCCCATGTGTTCTAAAACATGCCAAAGCGTAACAACATCAAAAGTATTTTGCTGCAAGCTATCTAGATGATTCATTTCTTTTACGCTATTTGATCTTGCGTTATTAGCAATAGAACGAGCAGTATCACTTAGTTCAACTCCTATAGAATTCCACCCGGAATTAGAGGCAGAATTAAGAAAATAGCCAATTCCAGCACCAACATCAAGAAGGTTGTTTTGCTGAGTCCTAAACTTTCTTATAAGTTTTAATTTTCTTCGAGTTGATATCTTCCTTATCAAAAAATATACTAAATCAAAAAACGAGTTTACTCTTGTTGAGTGGGATTGATAATCTAAACTTTCGTAATAACGCGATAGTTCTGAGCTTGATGGCCTGGGTGTAGTTATAAGTAAATCTTTGCTTTCATTGTAAACTAACTCAAAGGATTCTCCTGTTAGAAAATGATCTTTACAAGTTAAATATAAATTACTATGTTTAGTTAGTTGTTCCACGTGGAACAAATGTAAAAAATAAAGCTATTTATCTCCCCATATACACCAATAAAACAGAGATGTCGTTTGGTGAAACACCACTTATACGAGAGGCCTGAGCTACAGTTTGAGGTTGGATAGAGCCCAACTTTTCGCGAGCCTCATAACTCATGGACTGGATCTTATTATAATCAAAGTTAGCTGGAATTCTGACATACTCTAACCTAGTTAACTTATCAGCATTACTGCGCTCTTTTTCAATGTATCCAGAATACTTAACCTGAATTTCAGCCTGCTCAATAACCTCGTCATCAAGCTGGTTTTTACTAACATAGTCTTTTACACCAGGGAACTGGAACACATCATTTATAGTGATATTGGGTCTCGAAAATATTTTAAAAACTTTGTCAGACTGTTTGATAGGTGATGATTTTTTTGTCTCCAATACAGGATTAGCATCCTCTGGTTTAACGCTTTGCTTTTTGAAAAAACTAATTAATTGCTGTGATTTTTGCTGTTTAACCAACATTCTTTCTAGTCTTTGTTTTGAAGCTATCCCTAAATCATATCCCTTTTGAGTTAGCCTAATATCTGCGTTGTCTTGCCTTAACAAAGTGCGGTATTCTGCTCTTGAAGTAAACATTCTATAAGGCTCTTCAGTGCCTTTTGTAATAAGATCGTCTATAAGAACACCAATGTAAGCCTCATCACGCCTCAAAATAAAAGGCTCCTTATCGTTTACTGAAAGACTAGCATTAATTCCAGCCATTAATCCTTGCGAAGCAGCTTCTTCGTATCCAGTCGTTCCGTTAATTTGTCCTGCAAAAAACAAATTAGAGATCAGCTTAGTTTCAAGAGAATACTTCAGTTGAGTAGGAGGAAAATAATCATATTCTATTGCATATCCCGGTCTAAAAAATCGAACATTCTCAAAACCTTTAACCGCTCGTAAGGCTTTAAATTGCACGTCCTCAGGTAATGAAGTAGAAAAGCCATTTATATAATATTCGACAGTATTCCAGCCTTCTGGTTCAACAAAAATTTGATGCCTTTCTTTATCGGCAAATCTATTGATCTTGTCTTCAATTGAAGGACAGTACCTAGGCCCAATACTTTGGATCCTTCCATTAAACATCGGGGAACGATCGAAGCCTTCCTTTAAAAGGTCATGAACAATATCACTAGTGTAAGTCATATGACAAGAACGCTGATTTGATAACGCTGAGGTATTGTCTAAATATGAAAAGGTTTTAGGGTTGGTGTCGCCTGGTTGCTCTGTCATTTTGGAAAAGTCTAAAGATCTTCCATCAACTCTAGGGGGTGTACCTGTTTTCATTCTTCCAGAGTCAAAGCCAAGATCAATGAGCTGTTCTGTAATGCCTATAGCGGCTCTTTCTCCTGCTCTTCCTCCTCCAAAATTCTTATCACCAATATGTATGAGACCATTTAAAAAGGTTCCATTAGTTAAAACAACACTTTTGGATTTAATCTCTAAGCCTAAAGATGTTTTTACGCCAACACATGAACCCCCTTTAATTATTATGCCAACAACCATTTCTTGATAAAAATCTAGATTTGAAGTCTTTTCAAGCATCATTCTCCAATCCTCAGCAAACCTCATCCTGTCGCTCTGAACCCTAGGACTCCACATTGCAGGGCCTTTTGATTTATTTAGCATTTTAAATTGAATTGCGGATGAGTCACTGACAATCCCACTGTAGCCTCCTAAAGCATCAATTTCTCTAACTATTTGGCCTTTTGCAATGCCTCCCATAGCGGGATTACAAGACATTTGAGCTATGTTCTGTAAATTCATGGTTATAAGAAGTGTCTTACTTCCCATATTTGCTGCGGCGGCTGCAGCTTCGCTACCAGCATGACCGCCCCCAACAACAATAACATCATAAATTTTATCAAACATCTAAAAAAATTTAATGTTCCACGTGGAACAATTGTTTGCAAATATACAGCTATCTATCGATTAAATAATTCGGACAAATAGAAGTTCTCCTTTGCTCTTATTTCAATCTTTTGCTGTTCTGTAGAATCTTTGTAACCACATAAATGCAGTACACCATGTACCATAACTCTGGCAATTTCTTCAGAAAAAACAGTTTTATATTTACTAGCGTTTTCGGCTACCCTATCACAGGAAATACAAATATCGCCATTAATTTGTCGACCAACATTATAGTTAAAAGTAATAACGTCTGTTAAAGTATCGTGGTTCAGAAACTTTAAATTTAAATCCAATAAATAAGAATCATTACAAAACACAAAGGCCAGATCACCTTGATTAAAATTTTCGTTTTTTATCACGAAACTAAGCCAGTCCTTATGTTTCTTTTTCTGATTGAGATCAAAGTCAGTATAGCTATTAAAGGTTATCATATTTTCTTTTAAAATAATCTAGTACACGTTTTAAGTATTCCTCTTGCAAAGGTAGTGTTTGTCTCTTTAATAGCTCGCGTGAATTGAATTTCTGCCTTAGGGATTCTATGGCCTCGCTTGAAGTAGGGGTGAACAATTCATTATTAGTTTTAGACTCGCGACGCTCGTCTTGACCTTTTTCATTTAAAGCAACCTCAAGCTTCAAAAGTTCATATTTAAGGTCTTTGATAAGACTAATATTTTCGTCCGTAACTCCTTGATTTATAAGGGATTGCTCTATCTTTTTCATCTGCTCTAAAACATTGTTTGCTCCTGGAACAAAGCCTCTTTCTTTTAATAAAAGCTCAAGAGCATTCCGAAGTTTTTGTTGCTTTTGATATAGATTCATAATGGATTGCCCTGATTCTTCGCTATCAAAATAGCTTTCTCCGTCTGAACTCTCTGATTTTCCTTTGTTTGACCCTAGCTTTTCTGAATTTCCGGAACTGTTACTTTCACCCTCCCTTTGCTTGCCCTCACTTCCTTGATTTTCTTGACCTTTATTAGAAGATGACCCTTCTGAACTTTCGCTTTTTGAACCCTGAGCTTCCTTTTGCAATTGCTCTTGACTCATTATGATATCTGGAAGTTGCATATCACCCTCCCCTTGACCAGGGCTAAGCTCCATTTCCATTGAAGACAAAATATCACTTAATAAATTTGCTAAGTTATTGGAGGCGGTAAGACTATATTGCTGAGCGGCAAGCCCTTGGTTTATTTGCAAATTTGTAAATCGATCTAGAGATTTATCAATATTAAAAAACACTTCTGATATTTCACTGTTAATTTTTTCCGAAATTTTTGGCTGCCTAAGAGAAAGGACAAATAAGCTATCGTCAATGTGTTCAAAATGGGTTTTAATATTTTTTTGACTAACCAATAAATTAGCAAAATTTGACTGTTGAAAATTTTCGTCCCGGAAGCTAAGCATTAGTTCTTCCTGTTCAAAAGAAAAGAAAATAAGATTATCTAAAACCTGACGCAACATGGTTGCATCCTCAGCCAACTGCTGTTGCCCGCCTCCGCCTGAAAGTTTTGATAGTTTTTCTGCAATCTGTATCATCTTTTGTGCTGCCTTAGTTTGTGATTTCTTGGCTTTTGATAATGCTTTGGCTTTTGAATTAGGGGTTTTAAGTTCTTTGCTTTCGTTTAATAGCTGCTCAGATTCTTTTTGATCTTTTTTAATTGAATTTTGTTCTATTTTGGTTTCAGAAAAAGGAATGGGCTTGGACAAAGAGACGTTTTGTTTAGATAATGAATCCAGTTCTGAAGATATATTTTCAAACTTTTTGCTTATCTCTCTTTGATCCTTTAAGCTGCTTTGTTCATAAATATTATCAGAAAGCTGCTCCTGTTGTTTGCTCAACCGCTCTAATTCATTTCGCAATTGGTTAGCTTTTTGGCGAACATAATAGCGCTTTGTCAGCTCTAGCATTTGGTTTAAACTTCTCTCCTTTGATTTGCTTTTTTTAGTCAACTTTTCAAGGCGCTCTAAAAGGCCTTCATTGTCTAGTTTTTCGGTTAGGGTTTTAAGCTCGTTTAACAAATCCTTGTCTTTTTCTATTTCTCTTTCTTGAGCCTCTAAACGTCTTTCTATTTCTCTTCTTAACGGGTCTTTCGTAATATCAGTTTTATTAAAAGACTTTTTTATCTGCTCATTAAATCGTTTAAACAAGTCTTCTTGTTTTTCTTGCCTCTCCAAAAGGGACTTAATAGATTGTTGGTCATTAAAAGAAAGCTTATTTTTTTGTCTTTGTTTAGATTGTAGAATTTCTAGATCTGTTCTTTGTTTATCAAACTTAGATACAGCTCTTTCAAAATCAGATACAGCCTGTTCTTGGTTAGTCAGCTTGTCTTTTAGTATTGCATTGGCTGATTTATTTAAGTAAACAAACGCTTCACTTTTTGTTATGTTCGGAGACAAAGGCTTATTGTCTGAAACCTCGAAATACAATTCGTATGGCTGTTCTGGGGCCAAATCTATGTCGCCTGGAAAAGAATAATAAAAGGTTAAACTCTCCTTATTGAAATTCGAAATCTGTACTGTCTTTTTGTCCCTTTTATTCCCTTTTGGATAATAATGCATTTGCAGTGACCTAATACCATAGTCGTCGCTCATCTGGCCATAAAAATACATAGTCTCTAGAGTTTCTTTTTTAGTTTCAGATTCAATCTGTATTGATGGGGGATTATCCTTAATAACATCTACTGAAAACTCAAGGGGCTCAAAGTGGATAAGCTGCTCATTTGAAGGTGAAATTCGATATTTAATATTATCAAAAACCACTTTAGTATAAGAAAAATCGTCTGTTTTTTTTAAAAAAGAATATTCATCGTTGTTTTCAAAGAAGGATACAGCGGTAGTGGATTTGGTAAATAAGTCCCAAGTTATTTTTGTGCCCTCTGGAACTTTAATATTTGTAAAATTTTCGACTATTTGATTAGACCTCTTAACATATTTAGGGTATTGCAATTTGATCTTAGATGAAACTATGGATGGTGTTTTAATTAACCTTAGCAAATATTTAGGTGAATAAGTAGTGCCAGAAAATAAATCAAACTCCAAATCAGAATCAATTGGAGGAAAATCAAAAGAAAATAAATTTTTCCCTCTCTTACTTAAGTAATACTGCTCGTTTTTGTAGCGAATCTGAGCATCCTCTGGTATAAGGTCTCCTGAAACCAACACTTCAAGATTAAAAGGCTTACCTTCAATTACCTCCATAGATTTATTTTTCAAACTAAAAATAAAAGGTGGTGGCTCTTGATAAGCAGTATTATAGTCAATTACTCTTTTGAAGCTGCTTTCAATGCCTTCTTGTTTGCCAAAAAGATAAAATGGGGCCAATACTATTAAAGGTGCTAATGCAAATTTGACATATTTTATATTATCTTTTAAATTAATTACATTTTCAAAAGAAAAAGGATTGAATTCAGATGACCTTTGACTTATACTTTCCAGCAAAACATCTGTTTGTTCCATGTTACTTAATTGAATTGTATTAAGCAACTTGTCGTCAATTTCGGGAAATGCGTCACCAATAATTCTAGATGCAGATTCATAGTCAATGCCTTTTAACACACTGAAATATTTTAAAAGAGGCAGCAAGATTAATTTATATGACAAAAAAAGAACAAAGACAATAAAGAGCCAAAACACAAAACCACGGCCAAACTGTGGCATCCAAAAAAAATATTCGATAAAAATCCAAAACAGAATATACACAAACGCAATAGCAAAAAACAAAAGTGTGCCTTTTAGCAATGAGCTTAAGTAGTAGCGCTTGATGAATCGGTCTAATTTGTTGTGTATATGTTCAATCGAGCCCATTATTCTTATTAAGAAAAGTAAAATTAACACAAAATGTGCAGTAAAAGTAATTGAAAAACAAAAACAGGAACTATAAATTTATTTTGGAGGTTAGTTAAAGGGGTCTATCTTTGCAGTGTTAATTATTTCAATGGGAAAGTCAGTTAGAGTTCGCTTCGCGCCTAGCCCAACAGGGCCATTACATATTGGCGGTGTCCGCACTGCATTATTTAACTACTTATTTGCAAAAAAACACAACGGCTCTATTGTATTAAGGATTGAAGACACTGATAGAGACAGAACGGTTGAGGGGGCAGAACAATACATAATTGATGCGCTAGAATGGTGTGGTATTGGGTTTGACGAGAGTCCAATAAAAGACGGGGAATATGGCCCATATAGACAAAGCGAAAGAAAAAGCATATACTTAAAACACATAAACTATCTTTTAGATAAAGGGGCTGCTTATTATGCGTTTGACTCAGCCGAAGCATTAAATAATGAGCGCAAAAACCATGAAGAGAAAGGCAAAACATTTATCTATAATTGGCATAACAGAACTAAAGGGCGTCTGGTAAATTCTCTTGTATTGTCAAAAGAAGAGGTTGATAAAAAAATATCGTCAGGCGAACCATATGTGATTCGTTTTAAAAGCCCTAATGAAAAAGAAGTGTTATTAAATGATATTGTACGCGGAGAAATTTCAATCGACTCAAAAACTCTTGATGATAAAATATTATTTAAATCAGATGGTATGCCAACTTATCATTTGGCAAATGTTGTTGACGATCATTTAATGGAAATTTCTCACGTAATAAGAGGCGAAGAGTGGTTGCCGTCCTTAGCACTTCATAAACTTTTGTATGATGCATTTGGGTGGGAACTCCCTAAATTCGCACATCTTCCATTAATACTCAAGCCAACAGGAAAAGGCAAACTAAGTAAAAGGGATGGAGATAAGCTTGGCTTTCCTGTTTTTCCACTTGAATGGATTAATAATGGCAGTCGCTCTGCTGGGTTTAAAGAAAGCGGGTATCTGCCTGAAGCCCTAATTAACTTCCTGTCTTTTTTAGGGTGGAACCCAGGAACAGAAGAAGAGATTTTTAGTATGGAAAGTTTGATTAATAGTTTTAGCCTTTCAAAAGTAAATAAGGCTGGAGCCCGGTTTGACACTGAAAAAATAAAATGGTTTAACCAGCATTATATAAGTAATAAGAAAAACTCGGTTCTTGCAAACTTTCTGGCCTCAAACCATAACGAACTTAAGTCAACAAATAAAGATCGCATAGCCCATGTTGTTGGGTTAATAAAAGACAGAGCTAACCTTCTTACTGATCTATGGCCATTAAGCTGTTACTTCTTCGTTGCTCCCTTAGAGTACGATGAAAAAGGAATTAAAAAAGCCTGGAAAGCGGAAAGCGGAAAAATAATGTCTGTGTTTTCCGAGACATTAATAGGATTCGATGATTCAAGTCCTGAATCTCTAAAAAAAGATTTTGAAGGCTGGATAAAAACAGAAAAGCTTGGTTTTGGAAGTGTTGTTATGCCACTGCGTCTTGCTATAGTTGGAGCGTTAAAAGGAGCGGACATATTCGATATAATTTACAGCATTGGAAAAAATGAAACTGTTTCTAGGATCAAAAGACTCAAAGACCAAGTTTAAACAAATTAGATCACATAAATTTAACTACTTTTGCTTGGCGTTTAATCACATGATTTTTCCTAATGGACAATATTCGTAACTTTTGCATAATAGCACACATAGACCACGGTAAGAGCACCTTGGCTGATAGGCTTCTCGATTTCACTGGAGCAGTTTCGGATAGAGACAAACAAGATCAGCTTTTAGACAATATGGACCTTGAAAGAGAGCGTGGAATAACAATCAAATCTCACGCCATACAAATGGAATATAAGTTTAAAGGCAAAAACTACATACTGAACCTGATAGACACCCCAGGTCATGTCGATTTCAGCTATGAAGTTTCAAGGTCAATAGCCGCATGTGAAGGCGCGCTTCTTGTGGTTGATGCCGCTCAAAGCATCCAAGCACAAACAATATCCAATTTGTATTTAGCTCTTGAAAATGATTTGGAAATTATTCCAGTATTGAACAAAGTCGACCTGCCAAGCGCTAACCCCGAAGAAGTTACTGATGACATTGTTGATCTTCTAGGTTGTGATCCTTCTGATGTGATTCCGGCAAGTGCAAAAACAGGAATTGGAATTGAAGAAATATTAAATGCTATTATAAATTTGATCCCGGGGCCTAGTGGAGACGTGACACAGCCTCTTCAGGCGCTTGTTTTTGATTCCGTTTATAATTCATTTCGAGGCGTAGAAACATATTTTAAAGTAATTAATGGGTCTATTAAAAAAAATCAAAAAGTTAAATTTATAGCTACAGGGAAAAGCTATGGTGCAGATGAAATAGGAACATTAAACCTTACCCAAACTCCAAAAAAAGAAATTAATGCTGGGGATGTTGGCTATTTAATTACAGGAATTAAAGACGCAAGAGAGGTAAAAGTTGGGGACACCATAACAGACGCAGAAAACCCAACAACGAATGCGGTTGAGGGTTTCGAAGATGTTAAGCCAATGGTATTTGCTGGCATCTATCCTGTAGACACCGAAGAATATGAAGAACTAAGGTCTTCAATGGAAAAGCTCCAGCTTAACGACGCATCATTAGTATTTCAAGCTGAAAGCTCTGTAGCATTAGGTTTTGGGTTTAGATGTGGGTTTCTTGGAATGCTTCACCTAGAAATAATTCAAGAGAGACTAGAGCGCGAATTTAATATGACTGTAATTACAACAGTTCCAAACGTATCATATAATGCATTTACAAGAAAAGCCCCTAACGAGCCTATTTTACTAAATAACCCTTCCGATTTACCCGAACCATCAACTATTGATAGAATTGAAGAGCCTTTTATAAAGGCTTCAATAATCACAAAATCAGACTATGTTGGTAACGTAATGTCTTTATGCATAGAAAAAAGAGGCCTAATAACAAACCAAACATACCTTACCACCGAAAGAGTAGAGCTGACTTTTGACATGCCGCTTGCAGAAATAGTATTCGATTTTTATGACCGGCTAAAGACTGTTTCTAGGGGTTACGCATCATTCGATTATACTCCTATCGGCATGCGAGTTTCTAAATTAGTTCGCGTTGACATGCTTTTAAACGGGCAAACAGTAGATGCACTTTCAGCTCTTATTCACTTAGACAATGCTCAAAAAATTGGTCGTAAAATGTGCTCAAAATTGAAAGAGCTTATTCCAAGACAACAATTTGACATCCCTATACAAGCGGCAATTGGCGCTAAGATAATATCTCGCGAAACTGTTAAGGCAGTTAGAAAGGACGTAACCGCAAAATGTTATGGTGGAGACATTTCACGTAAAAGAAAACTTCTTGAGAACCAGAAAAAAGGTAAGAAAAGAATGCGTCAAGTTGGTAGCGTAGAAATTCCCCAAGAAGCTTTTATGGCTGTTTTAAAGCTTAACGATTAAAGCCCCCTTTTTATAATTGTTTATAAAACTATATCTTTAATACAGTAAAAGTTAAAAAATTTCCTGTGAATTTCAATCGTATTGGTGTCGGAGTTGCTTTTTCTCCTAATCTCAAAGCTAACATATATGAAGCGGCAAGGTTATCTCTATTTATGGGGAGCGAACTTATGCTGATTCATGTTGGCAAAGAAGATGCAAAAAAAACTCAGATAATCAACGGCCACTTAAGTGAATTCGAAAAACAAAAACTTTCTTACAAGATAATATTCGTAAATGGTAGACCGGTTGAAGCTATTTTAAATGCAATACAAGAGAACAAAATAAACTTAATGGTTTTAGGGGCTCTTAAGCAAGAATCGTTCTTTAAATATTATCTTGGCTCTATTGCAAGAGAAATAACTAGAAAAGCAAAATGCTCAGTTCTGTTATTAATAAATCCTTCTATTAAGCGCGTCCCCTGTAAACACATTGTTGTGAACGGCCTAAAAGATCCTAAAACTGAAGAAACTATTAAATCTGCGTTTTTCATTGGCAAGAAACTAAGCGCATCTAAAATAACAATAGTTGAGGAAATCGCACAAGAAGAAATAAACATCAAAGTAGATGATGATAGGTCTTTAAGAGAGTCTACTATAATTAGAGAACGCTTAAGGCTGAGAGAAAAACAAAGAGTTAAAAAGCTAATAAAGTCTGTGCCAAATGAACAGCTGGAAGGGGTTGGAATTAACTCGCAGCCCATATTTGGCCAAAGAGGATATTCTATTGGCCACTACGCCCAAGTTGTTAGAGCAGATCTCCTAGTTATGAACGCTCCTTCAAAAGTCTCATTTTGGGACAAATTATTTCCGAATGATATTGAATATATTTTGGAAGACCTTCCAACTGATGTTTTAATAATTAGATGAAAAAAAGACAAAACATATCTACAGCTCTGAAAAGCATCCCAAGAAATTTGTTTTCTGGCCTTGTTGTAAGTTTAATTGCTTTGCCGTTGAGCTTGGGTCTAGCAATGGCGTGTGATGCGCCTCCCATTTCAGGTGTCATTGCTTCAATTGCTGGTGGTGTGTTAGTTTCAGTTTTTGGAGGCAGCTTTGTTACTATTTCTGGTCCTGGTAAAGGCCTTGTAGGGGTTATTTTAATTGCAGTTTCAACACTGGGTCTTAACGCAACTTATGCCGCTATAATATGTTCAGGAATATTGCTTTTAATTCTAGGTTTTTTAAGGCTTGGGAAGCTGTCGGATTATTTTCCATCGTCAGCAATTCAGGGGGTTCTAGCGGCTATTGGTTTAATTATTCTTGGTAAGCAGTTTCATATAATGCTTGCCAATAAAATAGCGAAAGAAAACACTATTGAGTACTTGGTGGCTATTCCAAAAACTATAATTACAGCTCTTAATTACAGCGATACGGGTTTGAAATATGCTGCATTAGCTGGGGTTATTAGCCTTTTAATAATGGTCTTTTATTCTAAAATTAGAAACAGATATCTTCAGTTGGTTCCGGCTCCAATGTGGATTGTAATATTATCGTTAAGTTACAGCTATTATTATGAATTTGTTCTTGGTTTATCAAATCCTATTTCTAAAAAATATATGATTCCTGAAATACCAAATATTCAAAAAATTATTACAGATTTACCGGTTCCTGACTTTGGCCTAATAAGCTCCTCTGCTTTTTGGATAAGCGTAGTTGCCCTTACTTTAATTGCAAGCATAGAGTCACTTTTGAGCATAAAAGCCGTAGACAGGCTAGACCCAATGAAAAGGCGGTCTAATGTTAACAAGGATATTAAGGCTTTGGGGTTGTCAACTGTGTTTAGTGGTTTTTTAGGCGGACTTAATGTTGTTGCTGTTATTGCGCCTAGTTCAGTAAATATTAGCAACGGTGGCTCAAACAGGTTTTCAAATTTTTCACATGCTGTTTTTTTAACCCTTTTTATTGTTTTGTTTAGCACTGAGCTTGAAAGGATTCCATTGTCAGCGCTTATGGCAATTCTGGTATACACCGGCTATAAACTAGCCTCTCCTGAAATTATTAGAAGAATGTTCTTGATTGGAAAAGAACAGTTGATTATCTTCCTTGTAACACTTTTTGTAACATTAAAAGTTGGTCTAATCTCAGGAATTGTTGCGGGGGTTTTTACAACTTTTATAATTCATGTTTTTATAAATAAAAGCTTTCAGTTGTTCTTTAAAAATATTTTAAAGCCAAATGTACTAATGTATAAAGAAAATGACGAGAATTATTTTATTAGCGTGAAGCATTTTTCAAGTTTTCTAAATTTTAGAAATCTTAAAAACAAACTAGATGTCATTCCAGAAAAAAACTCTGTGGTAATAGACTTTTCTTTGTGTGCTTTTGTTGATCACACAGTGATGGAAAACATCAGCAGCTACCAGGCGTTGTTCAACAAAAAAGGGGGGAGTATTGATGTCATAGGCTTTGATGTTTTTGGAGCCGACACTTTAGATCCTTTTGCTTTAAAAAACCTTATTCCTATTTCTGGTCTTATGAAAAACAATGCCGGCAAAAGAAAGAAAGATTTTGAGGCTTTGGCTAGCAATCTAAAAATGAAATACACACCAAAAAACAACACAGCCACCGATCACTTAACGGGCTTTAGCTACTTTATTACTAAGCAAATTAGTCACACCTATAATCTGCTTAGCTCTAATGAGTCTAATTGTTGTCTTTTTGATATTTCTTATTCTGAAGGTGTGTCAATCGCTAAAGAAAACATCAGATCAACAATGATGTATATCCAAACCAAAAAAACAATTCCTCAATTTACTTTAACAAAAGAGGGGTATTTAGAGCGCTTCTATTCACTAACAGGTGAAAAAGATATTGACATACCTGGTTATGAGAGCTTTTCAAAAAGATTTTATTTAAATGGAAAAAACCCAAAAAAGATCCTAGAGCTGTTTGATGAGAAAATAATACACTTTTTTGAAAACAACGAATACTACCATGTTGAATCTGACGGAGCTGCATTGCTTATTTTTAGCAAAGAAAGGGTGGCCACGGTTAAAGAAATTGAGAAACTCTTAACCTTCGGCTTGTATTTAACCGGGCTAGTTGATAAAAAATGAATCTATACGCTATAAACACAGGAAACTTTAAGCTCGATGGCGGGGCAATGTTCGGTGTTGTGCCAAAATCGCTTTGGTCTAAAACAAACCCTGCCGATAACAACAACATGATAGATGTAGCAGCTAGATGCTTGCTAATTGAAGACGAAAATAGGCTTATTTTGATTGATTGTGGGATGGGAAATAAACAGTCAGATAAGTTTTTTAGTTATTATTACAGGTGGGGAGATCAGGGAATTGAACAAGGGTTGTCTAAGCAAGGTTTTCATAAAGACGACATAACAGATGTGTTTTTGACTCACCTGCATTTTGATCATTGTGGTGGCGGGGTCGAATGGAACAAAAATAAAACTGGCTACCAAATGACCTTTAAAAATGCTAAATATTGGAGCAATAAAAAACACTGGGATTGGGCAGCCAACCCCAACAAAAGAGAAAAAGCTTCTTTCTTAAAAGAAAACCTTGAATTAATACATTCCTCTGGCCAGCTAAACAATATTTCTGTGCCTAATGGCTATATTAAAAAAAACGGCCTTTTAGGTCTAGATGTTTTTTTTGTTGATGGTCATACAGAAAAACAAATGCTGCCAATAATAAAATACAAAAACAAAACTATTTGTTTTATGGCTGATCTGTTGCCAACTGTTGGGCACATTAAACTTCCCTTCATAATGGGTTATGATGTAAGACCCTTAAAAACGCTTGAAGAAAAAGATGTTTTCTTAAACCTTGCTGCAAATGACAATTATTATTTATTTTTGGAGCACGACCCTACACATGAACTAATAACGGTTAAACAAACCGATAAGGGCGTGGTGGTCGATGAAACCTTTTTATTAAAAGACATACTATAAAATCATGACAAACTTAAAACCCCCTTTTTTTAAACAAATAATTGCTTCTCTTCTGGCCGTTACTTTATGTGGATGTGGCTCAACAGAGCCTTTGCTTTCAACGCCAATTGAGAACATTGATCAATCACCGTCCAAAATATCTGACCTTACAAAAGAAGAAAGAGCGTCTTGGAGCCACCTAGATTTAGTAAAAGATACAATTCCAGGCGCCAGTTTAGATCTTGCATATAAAGAGCTTGTGAAAGACGATAGCGAAACAATAATTGTTGCTGTGATAGATTCAGGCATTGACATCACCCATGAAGATTTAAGTGAAAACATTTGGGTAAACGAAGATGAAATTCCTAACAACGGTGTTGATGACGACAGAAATGGTTATGTTGATGATATTAACGGGTGGAATTTCTTAGGCGAGTCTAGCAACGAACAACTGGAATATGTTCGCTTAGTTGCGAGCGGAGATAAGTCTAATCCACGCTTTGAAGAAGCTAAATCTCTACTCGAAAAAGAAGTTAAACAATACAGCTCTTCGAAAGATCGTTATGATGGAATCTTAGGGCGATTAAAAAATTCAAGAGCAGCTATAAAAGAAAATTTAGGTAAAGATACATTCTCGAAAGAAGAAGTGATGTCTATTGAAACCGAAAACGAAGAGCTTATTGGTCACCTTAACGCCATTAAGCAAGCTTACGGATTCGGTTATGATTCTATTGACGAGCTTATTGGAGAGCTAGAAGATTATGTAAAAAGCTTAAGTGACAGGCTAAGCTACTACTTGAATGTTGATTTTAACGGTAGAAGCGTTGTGGGAGATAATGTTGATGATCTAAATGATCGTGATTATGGAGACAATAATGTGATGCCAAAAAACGGCAGCAGCCATGGAACTCATGTTTCAGGAATAATAGCTGCTAGAAGAAATAACAATATTGGAGTGAATGGGGCTGCTAATAATGTGAAAATAATGGCTATTCGAAATACGCCTAACGGTGACGAATACGATAAAGATGTTGCTCTTGGTGTTTATTACGCGGTTAACAACGGTGCAAAAATTATCAATATGAGCTTTGGAAAAAGCTTCTCCCCTCACAGCGATTGGGTTAGAGATGCTATTGCCTATGCTGCAAAAAAAGACGTTTTAATTGTTGCTGCCGCAGGAAACAACTCCGAAAACACTGATGAAGTACAGTATTACCCAAATGATCAACTCGGTGTTGGAGAAGAGGTTTCGAACACCTTTATCAAGGTAGGTTCGTCTACATATGATTATGGTTCGGGAATAGTATCAGGTTTTTCTAATTATGGGAAAAACACTGTTGATATTTTTGCACCCGGATCTAGTATTTATTCTACTTACCCTGAAAACACGTATTCATTTGCTCAAGGAACATCAATGGCATCTCCTTTAGTTGCTGGGGTTGCGGCATTAGTTTGGTCTCAATACCCAAAACTAAAGGCTGCACAGCTAAAAGAGGTTCTCATGGCCTCTGGGTTGCCAATAAACAAAGAGGTTAGCATGAGTGATGACTCGGTTGTGTCGTTTAAGAATCTCTCAAAATCAGGAAAGCTGGTTAACGCCTATAATGCACTTATAATGGCTTCAAAAGTTTCTAAATAATTTATCCATGAGACGGGTGTTAATTGCCTTTGTATCTCTCTTGTTATTTAAATCTACGGAGAGTAATGCTCAAAGGGGTAATCAACCCTATTGGCAGCAACATGTAGACTATAAGATTGATATAGATGTTGATATAAGCTCTTTCAGGTATAGTGGGGATCAAAAATTGATATATACGAATAACTCCCCGGACACATTAAAAAGGGTTTATTTTCATCTTTTTTACAACGCCTTCCAGCCAGAAAGCGAAATGGATCAACGCTCGAGGAGCATTAAAGACCCTGACTCTAGGGTTATGGACAGGATTAGCAAGTTGGGCAGTTCAGACCAGGGCTATTTAAAAGTTGTTAATTTAAAACAAGATGGCAGCGCCTTAAACAGTCTGGTGGCAGGAACAATTCTCGAGGTAGACCTAAATAAGGCAATTTCTCCTGGTGAAAAAACAACTTTTGAAATGAGTTTTACAGGCCAAGTTCCTCTTATGGTTCGAAGAGCCGGAAAAAATAGTCCTGAAGGAGTTAAGCTATCGATGGCCCAGTGGTATCCAAAGCTTGCAGAATATGATTACGAAGGGTGGCACGCAGACCCATATATCGGGAGAGAATTTTATGGGGTTTGGGGAGATTTTGATGTAACTATTAACATAGACAAGAATTATGTTGTTGGCGGTACTGGATATTTACAAAAAAGTGATTTCAGTTCTAAAACAAAAAAGAAATGGCGCTTCAAGGCCCCTATGGTACACGATTTTACTTGGGCTGCTGATCCAGATTTTGTTCATGACACAAGATTAATGGAAAACGGAACAGTGCTGAACTTTTATTACAAAAGAAGCCTGGCCAAAGAATACAAAGAAAACTGGAAAAGGCTGCAGCCCGTGACTGAAAAGTTAATGCTGTATTTCAATAAAAAAATAGGAACATACCCTTACAAACAGTATTCTGTGATACAGGGTGGTGACGGAGGAATGGAATATGGCATGTGTACATTAATAACAGGTGAAAGAAAGTTTAAAAGCTTGGTGGGTGTTACAGCACATGAACTTGCGCATTCTTGGTTTCATTTTGTACTGGCCTCTAATGAAAGTAAACACGAATGGATGGATGAAGGTTTTACTGAATATTATGGAACTCATGCTGAAAAAGAAATAATGGGCCTAAACGAGGACCTATATTACGAAGACACATATAAAAGATATCGAAAACAAGTTGTTGAGAAAAAGGAGCAGCCGCAAACAACACATGCTGACCGCTTCATGTTAAATAGTGGTTATAGCACGTCAGCGTATGTCAAAGGATATATTTTTCTGAGACAGTTGAGGGTGTTGCTAGGAAATGAGGCATATGAAAAAACAATGAAAAAATACTACAATGAGTGGTCTTTTAAACACCCAAACCCTAACGATTTTATACGTTGCGCAGAAATAGTGTCTGGATCAGAGCTTGACTGGTACATTGACGACTGGACAAAAACAACCAACAATATTGACTACAAAGTAGTGAGCCTGGAGAATAAAAATAAGGGGTGTTTAGTGAAACTCGAAAGGATTGGATTAATGCCGTTCCCTCTAGATGTATTATTAATCATGGAGGATGGATCGGAAAAAAAATATCACATTCCGCTTCGCATGATGAGAAAAGATCGGCCACTAGGGGTTAATATTAATAAACTAGAAGACTGGCCTTGGGCTAACCCCTATTATAGTTTTTTTGTTTCTAGTACAAAGCGGGTTCTAAAGGTTTCTCTTGATCCTGAAAACAACATAGCAGATATAAACAGGAAAAACAACACTCTAACGAACGAAAACATTGAATAAACTTAAGGGTAATAAAAAAATAAACCTGCTTTTTGAAAAAGGTAAGAGTGTTAAACATTTTCCGTTTAGGCTTGTTTATCTAGAACATGAAGAAGTTTCTTGGGGTGTGTCTGTTAGCAAAAAAGCCTTTGCCTTGGCTGTTGATAGAAACAAAATAAAAAGAATATTAAGGGAAGGTGTGAAAAAACACCTTTTGGGTTTGTTTGAAAAAAATAAAAGAAAATACTGTTTTATGGTGTTATATACAGATAATAAAAAACTGAACAATACATCGTTGGAAAACAGTTTTATTGCTCTAAGAAAACTTGTTAGTGAAAAATTAGAACTATGAAAAAATACATTATTTACGGGGTATTGTTCCTGGCTGGTGTTTTATTTACGTCAACAATAAAGTTTGATTTTTTTGAAATATCTAAACAGTTAGAAATTTATAACACTGTCTTTAAAAATATCAACATGAATTATGTTGAAAAAACCGAGCCAAGCAGGCTTATGAAAACCAGCGTTTCAAAAATGCTGTCTTCCCTAGACCCCTACACAACTTACAGCAGTGAAGATGATGTAGAAAGTGCTAAAATTTTGCGAAGCGGAAACATCTCCAGTATAGGCGCTAACTTATCATACATAAATAAAAATTTAACAATTATAGAAGTTTATAAAAATGGCGCTGCAGATGCAGTAGGGTTGAAGCCGGGTGACGTAATAACAGGCGTAAACGGGATTAAAACCTCTAGCTACAAAGACGGGATAGAGTCTTTGTTTTTAGGAAAAAATAATTCTAAGTTTTCTATTTCTGTTTCAAGAAATAACATTGAACAAGTTTTTCTTCTCAAAAAAAAGAACGTTAAGAGAAAATCTGTTCCGCTGTTTAAGTTATTAGAAAACAGGATCGGATATATTCCTTTAACTAAATTTTCTAAGGGTTCTGCAAAAGAGGTTGAGTCGGCTTTGAAATTTCTTTTAATTGATGAAGCAAAGGGGGTAATTCTAGACTTAAGAAACAACCCTGGTGGTCTTTTAAGTGAAGCTGTAGACATAGTTAACCTTTTTATTAAAAAGGGTCAGCTTGTTGTTTCTACACGCTCTAATATAGATAAATATAATCTTACTTACGTAACAAAAAACCAGCCCCTTAATTTAGAAATCCCAGTGGTTGTTCTTATTAACGAGAAAAGCGCTTCAGCTAGTGAGATTGTAGCGGGAGCACTACAGGATATGGACCGTGCGGTTATAGTAGGTAAAAGAAGTTTTGGCAAGGGGTTGGTGCAAAGAGTAGTCCCTTTGCCTTATGGGTCACAAATGAAAATAACTGTATCTAAATATCATACTCCTTCAGGAAGGTGTATACAAGCAATAGACTATAGTGGTGAAAAGAAAAATAGTGATAATTATAAAGAAAAAAATACTTTTTATACAACCAAAGGCAGAAAAGTATTTGATAAAGGTGGGGTGTTGCCCGATGTGGTTACAGGAAAAAAATCAAAGATGAACCTAATTAAGCTTCTAGAAAGTGAAATGTGCTTTTTTAATTATGCTATAAAATATATTAAAGTAAACCAAAAAATAAATAAAGAAAGCTTTAAGCTTAGTAAAGAGGTGTATAAAGACTTTGTTTCTTTTTGTCTTGACAACTACGATATAAATTTAGAAACTGAAAATATGGTAGAAAAAATTTCTTCTTTTTCAGAAAAAGAAGGACTACCAGAAACACTTGTTGAATTGAAAAAAATTAATGAAGCTTTAAAAAAAGAAAAAAAAGCAGAATTCTATAGGCTTGAAGATGAAATATTAGGGTTATTAGAAGAGCAGATAATTAGATCTCTTTATTATGAAGAGGGGTACTATGATTTTTCCTTGAAAAACAATATAAATATTAAAAAAGCTAAATCAATTTTAAGCTCGTCTAAAGATTATTTTTCTATTTTAAAATAATATGAATACATTAACTAAGTGAATAAAATTTTTCTTTTCCTTTTCGTATTTTATTTTTCTTTTTCTCAAAATGAAAAAACACATGTTGTTTATTTTGAGACTGACAAGTATGACATATTAGAAATAGAGAAAAACAGGCTTTTGCTGTTCGCAGATAAAATAAAAAAAGAAAAAATAAAAAAAATATCCATTTATGGTTTTTGTGACGATAGAGGCTCAAACAGTTACAATTTAATATTGTCACAAAACAGAGCTAACACTATAAAAACCATATTATTAAAGACTTTATTAGATCCTTCTTTAATAACAAACGTAGACGGAAAAGGAGAGCTATTATTAAAGTTTGTTAAAACAGAAGATATTAATATTGCTCGCGGATTAAACAGGAAAGTAGAAATAAAGGTGGAATTATTTGAAGAAATTACCAGTCCTGTTTTAAAAGATAAACTAGGGAGAGAACTTCCTCTAACACTCGATAGTGATTTAATTGTTGGGGATAAGATAATCTTAAAAAATATCCTTTTTAAGACTGGGTACAGCTATGTTTTAAAAGAATCAATTCCTGTTTTAGAAAATATAGTAAAAAAATTATTAGAGAGGGATAATCTTTCTTTTGTAATAGAAGGACATGTTTGTTGTACTTCTTACGGAAGAGACGCTGTGGATAGAGGAACAGGAAAAAGAAACCTTTCATTATCTAGAGCTCGGTATATTTATTCATATTTCTTAAAAAAAGGTATTGATAAAAAAAGAATGAAATACACGGGTTTAAAACATCTTTATCCTTTAGGAGGAGATACTAAATTTGATAGAAGAGTTGAGATTGAAATAACATATATTAAAAATTAATTTTTAATCATAGCAATGTGTGGAATTCCGTCTTCTAAATATTCTTCTCCAATAGCCTTGAATCCTAGCTTTTCATAGAAGCTTATTAAATATTTTTGAGCTGAAATTTTAATTTTTGTTTCATTAAATATTTCTTTTATTTTCTTTATTGAAAAACTCATAATTTGACTACCTATTTTAGATGCTCTTTCTTTCTTTAAAACAACAACTCTTCCAATGCTTGAATATTCAAAATAATCATTGGGTTTAAAAATACGTGTGTAAGCAATTATTTGATTGTTTTTTTTAAGAAAAACATGTAATGCAAATTGGTCTTTTTGATCTATATCTTGGTAAGCGCAATTTTGTTCTACAATAAAAACTTCTGATCGTAAGCTAAGAATATTGTATAATTCCTCTTTTGTTAGGTCAGAAAAAGATTTAATGAATATATTATTCATTTTATTAACAGTTAAGACATATTTTATCTACTCTTCTCTGATGCCTTCCACCTTCAAATTTTGTTTTTAAAAACACATCAACTATTTCTAATATTGTTTTTTGGTCGGTAAATCGTGCAGGTATACATAAAATATTTGCATTATTATGTTGTTTAATTAAAGAAGATATCTCTGTGTTCCAACATATACCTGCTCTTATATCTTTATATTTATTAGCAGTCATAGCAACTCCATTAGCAGAGCCGCAAATAAGAATACCAAAATCAGCTTCTTTTTTTTCTATTTTTTGAGCGACAGGATGGACAAAATCAGGATAATCAACACTTTCATCACTATCAGTACCATAATTATAAACTTTAATATTTTGAGATTCTAAGTGTTTTAATATTATAAATTTATAAGATGTTCCTGCGTGGTCGTTACCTATTGCTATTTTCATGTAATTATTTTGTTGTTATGTAAACTTACAAAAAAATGAGTATGTTGATTACTATATATAAAAGCTGTTAATAAATAATTACTTTTAGTTATAACTAATATATTTAATGAGAGAAATAAGTTTATTTAAGAAAAAAGAGGATATAAAAAAAAATACTTTTCAATTTTAATTAAAAAAATAAATTATTATTAGTAACAGCTTATAAACAAATAAAAAAACTAAATTATATAATTTAACAGGTAAAAAAATAAAAAAAAATAAAATTTTGGTAGATATTAACAAACAATTATAGTAATCAAAATAGTTTCAATTAATAAAAGAAAATTATAATATTTATTTTAATTGTTAATAATAATAAAAGGAATAATTAAAATATTAGTTTTGTTGTAGTACCTTAATTAAAAGGATGAAAAAAAAGAACATAGGATATAGAAAGAAAAAGAAAATATTAGACGGTGTTTTTTCTTTTTTAAATTCGAATCCTAACCAAAAATTTAATTACAAACAAATAAGTAAAAAACTTAATTTAAAGAGTGCAGAAGAAAGATCTATTGTTATAATTGTATTAAAAGAATTGCAGTTAAAAAAGATAATAATAGAAGAAAAAAAAGGACAATATATTCTTATAAAAAACAAAAATTATTTTATTGGTAAATATGACGCATTAAAAAATGGAAACGGTTATATAATTTCAGATAATTTTAATGAAGATATTTTTATACCTTCTAATAAAACCAACAAAGCTTTACATGGTGATGAAGTGGAATTTTATGTAAACACAAGAAGAAAAAATAACAAACTACAAGGAGAAATAACAAAAGTTCTAAAAAGAAATAAAACAGAATATGTAGGAATAATACAAGTCAACAAAAATTTTGCTTTTGTTATACCTGACAACAGAAAAATAAATGTTGATATTTACATTCCTTTAAAGAAAATAAAAGAGGCAAAAGAAGGACAAAAAGTAGTTGTAAAAATAGTTGACTGGCCTCAAAAAGCAGATTGTCCAACAGGAAAAATAATAAAAATTTTAGGGCAGCCTGGAGAACATCATACAGAAATTCACTCTATTCTTTCAGAATTTAATTTACCATATGAATTTTCCAAAGAAGTTTTAGATTACACAAATAAAATAGATACATCTATATCAGAAAAAGAAATAAAAAAAAGAAAAGATTTAAGATCAACTTTAACATTTACAATTGATCCAATTGATGCTAAGGATTTTGATGATGCGCTTTCTTATAAAGTAAAAGAAAACGGTAATTACGAAATAGGTGTACACATAGCAGATGTTTCGCATTATGTAAAAGAAAATACAATACTAGACGATGCCGCCTATGAAAGAGCAACATCAGTTTATTTAGTAGATAGAGTTGTTCCTATGTTACCAGAGGTGCTATCTAACAAAGTCTGTTCATTAAGGCCAAATGAGGAAAAATATACTTTTTCGGTTATTTTCGAGATAAATAAACGTGCTGAGATATTAAAACAATGGTTTGGAAAAACAGTTATAAAAAGTGACGAACGCTTTAGTTATGAGGAGGCACAATATATTATAGAGAATAATAAACAAAATATTCCTAAGGAAATATCATTATCCAAAAAAGAAAAAGAAGTATCAAAAGAAATAAAAGATGCAATAATTAGTCTATATAAATTATCAAAAATTATTAGAAAAGAAAGGATGAATTCTGGAGCAATTTCTTTTGATAAAGAAGAAGTTAAATTCCAACTAGATAAAAAAAACAATCCAAAAGGATTGTTTTTTAAAAAATCAAAAGAATCAAACAAACTAATAGAAGAATTTATGCTTCTTGCTAATAAGAAAGTAGCTGAATTTATTAATAGTAAAAAACCAAAGAAAACATTTATTTATAGGGTACACGACACTCCAGACCTACAGAAACTCCAATCCCTTAAAAAAATAAGTAAACAGTTCGGTTACGACCTAAACATAAGCAACCCAACACAAATTAACAGCTCTCTTAATAAGATATTAAAAGATGTTTCAGGAAAAAAAGAACAAAACCTTATTGATACACTTGCAATAAGAAGTATGAGTAAAGCGGAATATACAACTGAAAACATTGGTCATTATGGACTAGCTTTCGATAATTACAGCCACTTTACCTCACCAATACGGCGATACCCTGACGTCATGGCACATCGTTTATTACAAGATTATTTAGAAAACAAACCCTCTAAAGACAGCGCTATATATAAAGAGAAATGTACACACTCTTCTTACATGGAAAACATAGCAACTAAAGCAGAAAGAGAATCTATAAAGTATATGCAAATAAAATATATGCAAGATTACGAAAATAATATTTTCGAAGGTGTTATTTCTGGAGTAACAGAGTGGGGTATTTATGTAGAGATACTAGAAAATAAATGTGAGGGAATGATTAGAATTAGGGATATTAAAGAAGATTATTTTACCTTTGATCCAGAGCTATATGCTCTTGTTGGTGATAAGACTAGAAAAAAATACCAACTTGGAGATATTATAAAAA